>JAUXXK010000377.1 GCA_030681145.1 Methanobacteriaceae archaeon
CTCGATCATTTTTTGATGCAGGACTAAAACTCATAATACTGGATGAGGTAGATGGAATACATGGAAATGATGATCGTGGAGGGACCAAGGCTATTGGTAATATTATCAAGAAGGGGAAACATCCTCTAATATTGGCTGCCAATGACTTTTACAGCAAGCGCCTTAAAACTATTAAAACAAAAACCAATGTTATAAAAATTCCTAGGTTACATACTAACTCCATTGGTGCATTTTTAAAGAAAATATGCCGTGAAGAAGGAGTTAAATTCGATGATGATGTTATAAAAGAGCTTGCTAAAAGATCTACAGGGGATATGCGTTCTGCTATAAATGATTTAGAAGTTATGGCTCAAGGAAAAGATAGTATCTCCATGGAAGATTTAGGTGTGGTCGGGGCCAAGGACTCCACTTCCAATATTTTTGATTCAGTGAGAATAGTTCTAAAGAGCAAAACCATTAAAAATATTAAACCAGCCATGCATCTGGACGAAGATCCCACTTTGGTGATGGAAATTATTGCTGAGAACATTCCCCGAGAATATGAAAAGCCTCATGAAATACAAAAAGCATATGAAATGATATCTCAAGCTGATCTTTATTTTGGGCGGGCGGTATCTAGTAGAAATTACACCTACTGGAGATACGCATCAGAGTTTATGGGGGTGGGTGTTGCACTTTCCAAAGATGAAACATATCGTAAATTTGCAAGATACACCGGCTCTTCTTCCTTTGCTATGCTGGGTAGAACTCGCTCTAAAAGAGATTTAAGGGATAGAGTGGCTCAAAAAATGTCTGCAAAACTACATGTATCTAATCAAGTGGCCATTGAGCAGTTCCCATTTATGGAGGTTATGTTTGCCAATGACGAGATGGCCCATGAAATCGCCAGTTATCTGGGACTAGAGGATGATGAGGTCAAACTTTTCAGATCCAAAAAACTTCCAAAAAAAGTCGTTAAAAAAGTATCAAAGGGTAAATCTCCAGATATATCTGAAGGTGGCGAATCATCACTATTTAATACGGATTCTAAACCAGTTAAAAAGGCTAAAAAGAATAAATCATCTAGTAAGGATGAAAACTCTAAGGCCAAAAAAACAGAAGATAAATCTGATTCTAATAAAAAAAGTTCATCTCAGAGCAAATCGGGAAATTATAATAAAAAATCTTCTAAGAAGAAGGTACAATCCTCTGATGATGATAAAAATTCTGAAAAAACAGATAAAGCAAAACAAACATCTCTTTTCCAGTTTTAATTTATTTTTTAATTATTTAATTTAAAATAAATAATTTTTAATTTTTTTATAAAACTTTTCTAAATATTTTTTTTATTAATGAGGTTGTTTTATTATAATTTTTTTAAAATAGAATACTTTATTTTTTTTAGGTAATTTAAAAAAAGTAAAAAAAATATTGGAAATTTAATTTATTGTCCAATAAGTTTTAAGCCGGTTATAGTTGCGGAATTTATATCCAGCGCCCTTAAATCATCTGTAGAGAATTTTCTTATATCATTGTGCCCTGCTAGTTGGGCAAGCATCTTGGTTTCTTCGGTCATTGATTTGATATAATTGGCCACTCTCATGGCAGATAGTTCCAAGTCCATTCTTTCTCTTAATGTAGGGTCCTGTGTGGCCACTCCCACCGGACACTTACCGGTGTAACACATACGGCAGGCACGGCATCCCATGGCGATCATTGCCCCAGTACCAATATATGCTGCATCAGCACCCATAGCCATGGCTTTAGCTACATCTGCACCACTTCTTATACCTCCAGTAATGATCAAATCTACATCATCTTTTAGACCGATTTCTTCCAGTCCGTTTACGGCCATTACTAGGGAAGCCATAGTTGGAACACCAGTATGTTCAATAACCACTTCTGGAGCGGCTCCAGTTCCACCCTCCATACCATCCACGGATATTATGTCAGCTCCAGCTTCTGCTGCAATTTGAACATCTTTATCAATTCTTCCAGGACCTAGTTTAACAATAATTGGAACTCTCCAATCAGTGACTTCTCTTAAAAGTTCAATGTGTTTTCCAAGATCTCCTTCACGTGTAGCATCTAGGAAACGGGCAGGACTTAATGCATCGGTTCCTTCAGGTATTCCCCTTATTTTGGCTACTTCTGGACTTACTTTTTCAGCTAAAAGGTGTCCACCCATACCCGGCTTGGCTCCTTGTCCAATTTTGACCTCAATTGCATCTGCTATATTCAGATAATCAGAAGATACTCCGAAACGACCAGAAGAATATTGTACCACCAGCTTATCCGCCATCTGTCTTTCTTCAGGAAGCATTCCACCTTCACCTGTGTTGGCCACAGATCCTACCATGGAGGTTCCTTTGGCCATAGCTAATTTACTTTCTTTACTCAGTGCACCAAAGGACATACCTGCAATTAAAACAGGTGTTTGAATTACCAAGGGTTCTTTAGCATATCTGCTACCTAACACTATTTCGGTA
>JAUXXK010000178.1 GCA_030681145.1 Methanobacteriaceae archaeon
ATTTTTAAAATAATTCAATTAATAGTTCATTTATTTATCATTATCAGAATTCTTTTTAAGATAATGGTCAACCAGGCCACCGTCTTTTAATATGTCCATCATAAATTTTTTGAAAGGTTCTATTTTAAAGGTTTTTTGGGAATTTAAATTATTTATTATTCCTTTTTCCAGATTTATCTCCAACATTTCCCCTTCATTTGCTTCGATATTAGCAACTATCAATGGCAATCCTATATTTATAGCGTTCCTAAAAAATATTCTAGCAAATGATTTGGCAACTATAGCTGATATCCCTGCGTGTTTTAAAGCTACTGGGGCCTGTTCTCTTGAAGATCCACATCCAAAATTTGAGCCGGCCACAATAATATCACCTTGATTAACATTTTTAGCAAAATCAAAACTTATACCTTCCATTACATGGGCTGCTAAATCATCCAGACTGAAAGTTCTAAGATATCGACCGGGAATAATAACATCGGTATCAATGTTGTCTCCAAATTTCCAGACTTTGCCTTCAAGAATTTCTTCCATGATATTTACTCCGTATTTTACTTATATAATGAAATTTATTGATTTACTATTTTTCTACTCTTGCGCCCGTATTTTGGGCACGAGTAATCATACTTAATCCACCTTGGCATTCCATGGCTTCTTGAGCAGCTTTTAAAACATCTTTTGAGTTATTTTGAGTGACAGCAAATAATGTGGGACCAAATGAACTCATTCCAGCACCCACCGCACCAGCCTGCCTCATTTCATTCAGAATTTGGTTTATTAAATCATCCTGAAGTTCCATTTCAATTTTCTTAAACCCCGTAGTTTGAATCTGATTTAAAGCATCACCAAATGATTCCAAATCTTTTTCAAGTACTGCCGGCATCATTTTCATTAAAATTATATGTGAAAGCTTTTGAACCTCTTGAAGTGGAATAGGGCAGTTTTCCTGAAAAATATTTACTTCTTTTTTCCCGGACGCTCCTGCCTCTAGATTAGGAATAACCAATACAATATCCCAGTCCTCTGGAAAATCATAACTGGCTAAAAGTGGTGGTGGGGATGCAGAAGACACAGATGATGGTAAAAAATCAGATTTTTGTTTTCGGCTGTGACCTCCATCAACAATAAAACCTCCATGATCAAATGAACCAACTCCAATTCCAGAAGTACCACCACGACCGACTATAACTCCTAAAGTAGAATTTTCAACCGGCACATCATAGTAATCAGCTATTAGTTTAGCCGTTGCCATGGAAAGTTGAGTGCCAGATCCCAATCCCGAATGAGTAGGATAGACATTTTCTACATAAAAATCAAAACTAGAATCCATATTTAGATATTTTAAAATATTTAAAGCGGAATTTTTTATTTTATGAGAATACTCCAGCATTAACTTTTCAGAAAGATTCTCAAAATCTTTAAAATGGATATTAATATCATTATCCGATTTTTCTAGCCTTAAAACTAACTCAGGATCTTTAATAGTGATTCCAACACTACCATCAATTCGCCCACATGATCCATTTAAATCTATTAATGTAAGATGAAGACGAGAAGGCGTAGTGATAATCAATTAAACTACCTTTTTAGTTTTTAAAAGGTACTGCAAACTCTTTCTCGATTTCTTCACGGTAAATCGAGTTCATAGTACAAAATGGAATTATTCTTCCGTCAGGAACCGCATAATGTATAACACATCGTTTAATTCTATCAGTATCAAAATTCCAGGGATCCATAAAGTGCATGCAAGATATCAGGAGAGTTTTATGGTGAAAATCTCCTAAAGAGCTGTAAGATCTATCTTTAAAGACCGAAGTCAATATATGTTTAATATCAACACCTTTTGGTGACTGAGATTTATCAATAGTTTTAGGTAAACTTACTGTTGCCCTGGCTAGTGTTCTTGCCTTTCCAGTTATTCCACCGTCTTTAATGTCTATAGTACTTTTATCAAGAAGTTCAAAGAATTTATTAACATCTACAAATCGATTTATTGGAATTAAATCTTCATTTTCAACAAATACGTAAGTTGCCGTACCACAGTGTTGATGACATGTGAATGTCACTTGGGGTTCTTTCTCTATGGCTTCCACAAAATCTGAAACTGACCTGACAGATGAAGCTGGATAAAAATCATCTACTTTTATCTTTGATTCTGTTTGTTCATCTACCAATATTTGGAAATCAGGTATGGTTATACGTTGCTCTTCCACTTGATTAGCCGGAGTTCTTCCTGCAAAAGAAACAGGCTGGAAGTTCACACCCCTAATAATATCAAGATTTTCAACTGCAAAGTTAATAATATCTCCAATTTGATGATCATTTATTCCTTTTACCACAGTAGGAACCAATACTATTCCTAACTCAGCTTTTCTACAATTTTCGATTGCTTCCCTCTTAAATGAAAGTAAATCTTTGCCCCTAATTTTTTCATATATTTCCGGACTTAAACCATCAAACTGGAGGTAAATTGTATTTAAACCGGCTTTTTTGAGTTGTTTAGCAAGTTCTGGTCTTTTTGCAAGCCTTATACCATTTGTAGCAATTTGAGTATGACTAAATCCCTCTTCTTTAGCCAGTTTTATTAAATCAACAATATCTTTGCGTACAGTAGGTTCTCCACCAGCATATTGGATGGCTGGAGTAGAAACAGGTTGATTAGCCCT
>JAUXXK010000389.1 GCA_030681145.1 Methanobacteriaceae archaeon
GGCCATACATGATTTTAGAAAAGAACAAAGTGTTATTAGTATTGAAACAAAGGGTGGAAAAGGTAAAGGTAAGATTAAAAGACAAGCTAAACATTATATCATTGATTCGTTTAGGGGGATAGTTAAAGAACGAAAAGATATTTTAGAGTATAACTTATTTGGTGTAGATTTAAATGAAGAATCAGTGGAAATAACAAAATTATCTTTATTTTTAAGTATTTTTAAAAGAGATAAGGATGAATATGGCAAAATAGAAAAAATAAAGCTTCCAAATATAGATAACAATATACAATGTGGAAATTCAATTATTGAAGATGAAGCTATTGCAGGAAAGAATGCATTTAATTGGGGAGATAAATTTGATGAAATTTTAGATAATGAGGGGTTCGATGTTATTGTGGGTAATCCTCCATGGGGGGCTGAATTATCTGAATCAGAACTTTCTTATCTAAAAACTAAAAATAAACCTATTGTAGTAAGAATGATTGATTCTTTCATGTATTTTGTTTATGAATTCTCTCTAAAGTTAAGAGATAAGGGCTATTTTGGCATGATAATACCCGATGTTATTCTTTATCAGTCTAATAATTTAAAATTGAGACAACATATTTTTAAAAACTATTCGATTTCAAGAATAATTAATTTAGGAAACGGAATTTTTGATAATGTCAATAGACCTTGTTGTATTTTAATATTCAAAAATCAGGAAAATAATTCTTTAACCAAAGTCACGGATTTTCCTAAATTCCCTTCAAAATATATTGAATTTGATATTAATGATGAAAGACGTTATGAAGATTATAATCAAAATTTAATAGAGAGGATACCGGGAAATCTATTCGTAACTAATACTATAAAAAATTATGAAATTTTGAAAAGGATTCAAAATCATTGCAATGAATTTACTCTTGAAGAAGTAATGGATGAAGATAAAATATCACGAGGTGCAAGTCCAGATCTAAAAGAGGCATTTATAGTAAATAAAGACATAATTTCTAAATTTAACTTAGAAAATTCTAAATTGAAAAGAGTAGTATTTGGAGGTAAACAAGTCAATAGATATTATATTGATTATCAAGGACATTATTTAATTTATACAACTAAAAAAGATGATTTTAGTAATCTCCCAAATATTTGCTCATACATTGACACATTTAAGGATGAAATAACTTGTTCTGAGGTTATTCAGGATAAACATCCTATTTATTCTTTACATAGGCCACGAAAAGAGCGTATTTATACTAAGGATAGTAAAATAATTGGCGTAATTACAGAAGATGAAATAATAGTTACTATTGATAATGAAAAACTATTTGCAACTGATGGACTTTACCTTTTCGGAACAAATAAAAATTATGATCCTTTATATGTCATTGCAATTTTAAATTCTATTTTATATATTTTTATTTATAGGCTCTATTGTATGGAAAATGGTAGAATGATGGCCCAAGTTAAAACTACTATTCTTAAATCTATTCCGATATATCCTGCTAATCATGAGGAACAGAAATTTTTCATAGATAATGCAAAATTATTAATTAAACTTAAAAAAGAATTCTTTGAAGAAATAAATGCATTTAAAAATAAACTAAATGATCTTTATGATATAGATATATCTTCTGAATTAATTAATTATTATAAATTGTCCAATAAAGAGTTTATAACAATAATAAAAACCCAGAAAACATATAGTGAATTAGAAAAAATTTATAAGCCTCTTATTTCATCATTTGAAAAAAGTAGAGAAATATTATTGAGAAAAAATCAGGATATGGATTATATAAACCAAAATATTAACTTGGAGGTATTTAAATTATATGGATTATCTAAAGATGATTTAAAACAAATACTTGAGGATGCTAACTGAGTATTATTTAGATGTATTTTTGCATTTGAAGAGAATAAAAAGTGGAATAAATCCTAAATTTTAAAAAGAGGAATTTAAGAAAGTTTTTCTATAATCTGGCCTTTGATTAGGAGATTAAGGAAACTGATAATGAGATTGATTATATGCTTTATGAGTAATATGGCCTTACTGAAATGTAATCAAGATTATTGAAGATAGTTCATATGAATTATTATTTTCAGACTAAAATTAGTAATAATTTTTATATTGAAATGTATGTCAAAAAGAATAAAAAAGTGTAGAAAACACTACATTTTAATAACTGGAAATTGAATTTCTGTCATTAATTCGCTAGTTGAAACATCTTCAGGGGAATTTAAATAGATTTCTTTGGGAGAACCAATTATATCATAATTATTTTCAAGTACAAATTTTACCATAGTCTGATAAGTGTCTTTTAAATCACTATATGGGCCTTTATGCACAGCACTGATAACTTTGTGTTCAAGAACAGTAGCAATTATTATTTTTCCACTACCTTCAACTTCACCTTGCACGGATAATCCAACATCATAAGTAATATCTTCTGTTCCTTCCTTAGGTGTACTGTAATATATAGCAAATGGGGGCCCAGCTACATCTATTTCATGGTCTTCTGCCCATGCCGAAAGTTCATTTATTAGATTAGCCATATCCTCTGGAGGGCCTCTATAATTTATTATAGCGAGTTGTTCTTCTTCTACAAGCTTTTCTTCTATATTCAATATGATCACCGTGTATTTTATAAACTTATAACTGAATTACTATACTTTTTAATTCTTTTTTTATATAAAATCGATGATGATATGAATAATTCAATTAAAATTAAAATTTTTAAAATAAAATAAATATTTTTTAATAATTATTAAAATAATTTTTTAATATTCTTAAACCGGAGATAATGTGGGTGTCCTGAAATAAATTTATCTCGGTTAGAATAGAAAAAATTCCAATATTAAGATATGGGATGTCAAATAAAAGATAAATTATATCTATTTTACAACCAGCACGGGACAAGGAGCTGATCTCAAAACCTTTTCAGCAACACTTCCCAATAAAAAACGATCTAAACCATGTTTTCCCGAATTCCCCATGACTACAAGATCTATATTTTCTTTTTCAATAGTTTTTAATATTACATCTGCGGGATTTCCTAATTTGAGCGCTGTTTTAAGATTTATTGTGGTACAAGCCCCATCACATTTATTAATTTCTAGCTGTTTTGTGAAATCATCAACGGCTTTTTGACCTTCTTTTTTCATAGCTTCTTCCAGCTTTTCTATTAAATCATCACCAGGCAATGTTTGGAGATACGATGTTTCAATAACATTTAAAACAAGTATGTCTCCACCTGTTAAATTTGAAATTTCTATAGCATGTTCTCCTGCTTTTTTAGAATGTTTTGAACCGTCTGTGGCCACTAAAATTTTTTTATACACTTTTTCACCACTATATGTCTTGAATTATCAATTATTGTCAATGCTTTATTATATCATTAATAATAAAAATATTTTTTTAATAAACTTTAAAACTTTACAAAAGTGACTTAGAAATTCCAGTATATTGATAAAAATAATTAATGCAAAATCAAAATTTAAGAAATAATATATTTAAAAACAATAAAATTAGCCAATTTTCAAGATTTTAATTTATACTAATTCATATGATAAATTGTGATTATTTTTCTCTGTGTTCAGAATCTTTATTTAAAATGATTGTATTATCTGCAGAGTTTTTTAGAGCAATACTAAAACCTGGTTCGGCCCCAATTACTATGGTTTCTTTTCCATTTTCTTTGGCAATATTAATAAGTGGTAAAAATTCTGCATTACGGGTCATAAGTGCAATGATATTAATATTAGGATTATAAATCAATTCATATGCTTCTACTGCCATTTGTACATCAACATCTCCTGCCACCATCATGGGTGAAAAACCTTGATTAACTATCGCTTCGATTAATTTATCGGAAGCATATTGATTTAAAAGAACCTTTGCAACTCTTAAACTCCCGCTTTCTTCTAAAAGCTCTTTTACAAAATCTAAATTAAGACAAAATTCTTTTCTGAGCATATTGGGACCATCTACCAACAAACCGATATTTTTATCACTCGCCTTTTTTGTTTTTATGGGTAAATATTCCTTAAATGAGCTTAATTTATCTAAACTATGCATACTATCTCCTCTTTTTTTATCTTAAATTTAATTCACTACAATTGTTAAATTTCCCTCAATATTTGATTCAATAATTATAATATTTATTTGTAATTTTTATACTATTATTTTTATTACATTTTGTAGTTTAAATAAATATGCCAAAATTCAACAATCTTTAAGGTTATCTTGGGCAAAACAAAAAATAAATATGCTTTCTAATATTTTATTTAAGTAAAAACTGATTTTAATTTTGAATTACCCTAATGAATATATGATAATTTACACAAGTTACAATAATCATCTCATTTTTATAATATTAGTTGAATTAATATTGTTTGGAGAATATATTATATTTTAGTCGTGGTAATTTTCAATACAATTTATTAGAAGGTGATTTTATATGGATAAAATAAAAAAATACTTTGAAAATGATAAATTTGCGGAATATACGGGTATAAAAATTATCAAAATCGAAAAGGGATGGGCTCGGGTACAAATGGATATCACCAAAAACCATCTTAATGGGGTAGGTATTGTCCATGGAGGTGCCATATTTACATTAGCTGATATGGCCTTTGCTGCTGCAGCTAATTCTCATGGTAATATTTCGGTTGGAATAAATGCAAGTATATCTTATATGAATGCTGGGAAGGGAAAATTTTTAATAGCGGAGGCAGAAGAAATTTCTAGAAATCCAAAATTGTCCAGTTACACAGTTAAAATCACTGATGATGAAAATAAATTGGTGGCCATTTTTCAGGGAATGGCCTATATAAAAAAAGAAAAAATTCACCAGGAATAATCCTAGCAACAAATATTTTATTTTATCTTATTGGAATGGTAGGGGTTTAATTTCCTTTAAAACTAGTTTAAGGAGTTCTTTACCCTCTTCAAAATTTTTATCTTTTTTCAAAGCTTTTTTAAGCAGATCTGTTGCTTTTTGATATTCTTTAAGATTATAAAAACATTTTGCTTGTAAATATAATGCAAATTTATAAAAATCGTCTTTTTTAGAATATCTTTTTAAAAATAGATCAAAAGTCTGCACAGATAAATCATATTCTTCTAATATTAAAAGAACATAAGCTTTGTTATATAATGCCATGTTATCTTTGGCATTTAATGAGATGACCTTTTCAAAACAATTAAGTGCTTCTTTATATGATTTAAGATTTAAAAGTGCCACACCTTTATTATTCCAAGCAGGTGAATATTGATTATCAATATCTAGTGCATTGTCAAAAAATTCTATAGATTTATTGAAATCTCCTTGTCCTAAAAAGGCCATCGCCTGTTTATAATACATTTCTACTTCTTCATTAGTCATTAAAACGCCTCAAGCATAATAATTATAATAATAGATTAGTTTAATTTATATTTTCCTGATTTAACTATTTTTTTAATCTCATTCATGGCCAGTAATATTGAATCGGAGGTAGTAGTCATAATCAATTTTTTAGTTCTATCTTGATCTATATAATAAGAATTTATTTTTTAATTAAATTCTTTCACTCCTTTTAGAAAAAATAAATTAGAGGTAATCTACCCCTATAACTCATTTATTCTTTTCCTGTGACATGGCCAGAAGTATAGCATCAGATTCATGGACATCATAGTATTTGAAGTGTGTGATGAACTTTTTTAGATGCTTTTCACCATCTTCAGTTAGGGAATATTTTTCTTCAATTTCTTCAATTAAAAACTCATTCTTTTTTAAAGGGTGTATGAGATCTTTAAATTGACCATCGAAATCATAATGTTCACTGCATGTTGCATTAAGTTCACTGAGTACTGGAATATAGTTGTCTGGATGGAAAACCCGTTGTAATGATCCAATAATATCTGCTTTGGTTTTTGATTCATTGGCCCACAAGGTATATAAAATCCAGTTTCTAAATGCCATTAATTGATTTTCTTCCCAACATGCTTGTAATGGTAGTTTATATTCTTGTGAATAATCTGCTTCTTCACCTTTTTGAGCTGAAATAGCTTCTCTAAGTAATCCTACGGCATCTTTAAAAATATTTGCCCCTACTATTATTCCAATTATAGTATCCACAAAATAAATACCGTATAGGGTGAAAATAGCACCTATGATAACTGATACGCCGATAAATATATGGTTTTTCGAATCTACGGACTGGGATATTAATGTTAAGCTATTGGCAGTATTTCCCACATATCGTTGGTAATAAAAAAGAAATACAGCGGCCAATATGGCTATTGCTTCAACAGCTATAACCAGATATGGTAGGGTCATAGGCTCGGCATTTCCTGCTAGTGTTGCTAATAGGTGGGTTACAGAATCAAATAAAACACTCACTGAAGCAATGAATAATCCAAAGATAACAAGAAATGTACTTAGATTTTCCCGGTGATATTTAATTCCCAGCCAAACTAAGATTGCTTCTACTGTGTCCATGGTAGCGTCAGTTCCGTCGGCAATTAAACCAATACTGCCACTTATTAAACCACTACCTAGTTTTAGCACGGCCAGAAATGCATCTAAAAATGTGGTGTTTTTGGCGGTTGTGGAAGGTTTTAACTCTTTATTTGCTATAGCTGCGTCTTTTTTCATATTTTTTACGTATTTTTCAGCTTTAATCAGCCCTTCTGGTGTTAATTCGTATTTATTATCGTCATTAAGCTTTATCCAGCCATCATTGATTAGTTTATCCATTTCCTCTTTAGTTCCCTGGCTGGCTTCTTTGGTCATTCCATCTTCTAGTTTGGAGCGCATGTGGGAAATGGTAAAAAATAATCTTTCGGTTAAGGGTTGCCCTTTTTCAGGTAACTGTTGATACCAAATCAAAGATAGAAATAGTATAGATTTTTCCCATAATTCATCTAAACTAAGTGAGCCTCCTTTTCGGAGGGCCATCATCAAAAATTTGTCATAACCTAAAACTGTTTTATTATCCGCCATTTAATCATCTCATTTAGATCCATTATTATAAATATAAATTATTTATTCCAAAATGCTTTTTTAGTCTTATAAATTCATATAATCTCCTTAAACAACATGAAAATATAACATGCGCTTTATGGCATATTACCTTCTTTTATCTACTTGGTATTAAGTTTCGTTTTGTGGGCAATGTTTGGGAAGGCATCATCTGATATAAATCGCGATAATATCTTTAAAATAAGAACGCATACAGAATAATTTAATAGAAGTCTAATGGATATACTATTCAACTTAAAAATAAAATAAATATT
>JAUXXK010000180.1 GCA_030681145.1 Methanobacteriaceae archaeon
AAGAATCAACTATAACTCTACAAATTTTGATTTGGTCAACTGTTTTAATATTTGCAAGAGGTCCTTTTGAACGTTTACTGGCAGCTAGTAATAAACAAATCACAACAACAAAAATATTCATAATTGGAGTAATTTTTAATATAATCCTTAATTTGATAGTTATACCTAAGTACAGTTATATTGGGGCAGCAATAGCAACAGTTTTCACGGACATACTTGTTTTAATTTTTTTCATACATACAACAAAAACAATTAGATTTTCTATTTCAAAAAACATTAAAAAAAGCTTAATTAAAATAATAATCGCTAGCATTATTATGGGGGTTACTTTAAGTTATATTGTTAACTTAAACTTGTTTTTAGTTGTTTTATTAGGAATAATAATTTATATTATTACTTTATTTGCTCTAAAAATATTAGATGAAGATGAAATTTTAATGATGAAAAGTATTTTTAAATAATCAATTAGAAATAGATTCATATATCTTTAAAGTATCTTTAGCTATTTTTGACCAATTTCTTTCATTTTTAACATAATTTAAAGCATTTTCGGCTAATTTATCAGCAAAAATAGGATCTTTTATTAGTTTTAAGATATTATGTGCAATTGCATCTGAATTTTTATCAGGAATTAATAAACCATTTTTACCATTAACAATGCTATCCTTAAATCCACCAACGTTACTTGCAATCACTGGTTTTTTCATAGCCATAGCTTCTAAAGAAAAAATGCTTGAACCCTCTTCAAAACCGTTCATTTGGACGGAAGGAACCACTACAACATTTGATGCTGACATTAATTGAGGAATTTCTTCATGAGGAACTTCACCAAGAAATAGAACATTATTAAATATTTTCAACTTTTTTGAAAGCTCGACCAATTTGGATTTTGTAGGCCCATCACCTGCGAGAATTAATTTCACATTTTTATAATGTCTTAATATTTCTGGCATTGCTTTAATAATGTATTCTTGACCGTTATTTGGAACAAATGCTTTGGCATGGAAGATTATGTATTCGTCATTTGAGAGATTCAGTTTATTCATAATATAATTATTATCTATTTTATAATCGAATTTAATGGTATTTACACCATTAGGTATGGTAAATATTTTATCTTCTGAATCAAAGTCTTCGCTGAGCCAATTTTTTAAGCTTTTAGTGACAGTAATTATTCGATCAGATTTACTAAATGTAAATTTTTCGAATAATCTTAAAA
Organism: Methanobacteriaceae archaeon; assembly: GCA_030681145.1. Classification (GTDB taxonomy): domain Archaea; phylum Methanobacteriota; class Methanobacteria; order Methanobacteriales; family Methanobacteriaceae; genus JAUXXK01. The sequence goes on from JAUXXK010000180.1 coordinate 1,220, forward strand.
ATGTATATTTCACAGAATTTTCTTTTAAGCGACCATGTGCAACTAATTCACGACTTGGGTAACTATGATATGTGACTATTTTTTTGTATCTTTTTAATAATAATGCATAAAAGAGGTAAGGACTAACATTAGAACCCTGCACATGTATTATACCAGGTTTAACTTTTCTTAATTCTAAATCAAGCTTAATAATGGCTAAAAAAGGAATATAATAATATATCTTATGGGCTTTAATGATTA
>JAUXXK010000005.1 GCA_030681145.1 Methanobacteriaceae archaeon
ATCGAGTAGCCGAAGCTTCTCCTACAGTACTCATAATGATATCATAGGACCGTTTGTCACTGGCATTTAGTTCCACATAATCAGAAAACTCCTGAGCTATAAGGTGGGCCATGGTGGTCTTTCCCGTACCCGGAGGTCCCACTAATAGTAAAGGCTTTTGTGGTTCGCCTTTTTTCCATCCATTAATCCATTGCTTGATCTCTTTTTTGGCTTTAGCATTGCCAATTAATTTATCAAAGCTTTTGGGTCGGTATTTTTCCGTCCATAACATTTACATGTCCTCGTAGAATGTTTTAAATATTTATACCGGGGATTTTGATAAAAATTTAGTTAATAATGCTTCCAGTTGAATACGGGGGTTTGCACCCTCTCTTATTCTAAAATCTGATTCAGCTATGGCTTCAATCAGATAAATATAATTATCTTTTTCGATTGAATCTTCCATGGCCATTCTAGAAACATCTTGGTAAATTTGATTTACCATGTCCTCTCCACTTGTTCCCTGTAAGACCATAATCTCCCTCAAAGTATCCCGGGCACCCATGAAATCACCGTTTAATGAAGCAGTTAACATTTTACGGACATCTTTGGGTCTGGCCTTGGATATAACATCATAGATACTCTCTTCAGTTATTTTTTCATCTATTGATGCGGAAGACTGCAGAATGTTAATTGCTTTACGTACATCTCCCTCTGCAAAATAGACTATAGTTTCTATAGCTGAAGTTTCAAAATCAAGGTTCTCTTCATTGGCAATGTATTCCAATCTTTTAATGATTTGGTGGCCCTTTACCGGTGCAAAACGGAATATTGCACATCTTGACTGTATAGGGTCAATAATCTTTGAAGAGTAGTTACAGGACAATATAAAAGAAGCTGTCTTGGTATACATCTCCATTTCTCTTCGAAGAGCATGTTGAGCATCTTTGGTCATATTATCCACTTCATCCAGGAAAATAATCCTGAAAGGTGCTCCCACAGGTTTTAAACGACAGAAATGCTTTATATTGGTCCTTACTGTATCTATTCCCCTGGCGTCAGATGCATTAAGCTCTAAGAAGTTCTGTCTCCAGTATTCTCCTAAAACTGATTTGGACAGTGCCAGTGAAGTGGTGGTTTTTCCTACTCCTGCCGGACCTGTAAACATGAGGTTAGGCATGCTTTCATCTTCTACATATCTTTTTAGCCTTTGAATAATATGCTCCTGGCCTACTACGTCGTCCAAAGAGCCGGGTCTGTACTTTTCTACCCATGGTCCACTCATATAATCACCATTTTTAGTAAATATTTTATTAGTAATTCATGATTTTAATCTTTAAAAATTTTAACTTACATAACTAATATTTCAAGATTAAGTCTACTTAATAAGACGCAAATCATACTTATTAATTTAAAAAAACTTATTTTTAAAAAGATTTTAAATGTATTTTTACTATGTTATTGCACCATATTAAATTAACTTTATTATTAAAAATTATATAAAATGAACCAGTTATTATTAGAAGTAGTAATAAATTAGAACAAGATGCAACGCATGCCCAGGAACTATTGGTAATGATAACAACAATCCCTATCTGGAAAGAGCATTGAATATTAAATGAAGTCTCATGAATTTGAGATTGCTCTTAAAAAAAGCCATAACAAATAATAAAAAGTAAAAATAAGTTAGTATGATGCTAAGACTTAAAAGCCTATATTTAAATAAACTAATGATAATTTTATATGTTTATAACAGGAATGAGTTCAAATGACAATTAAAATACTAATAGAAGAAATTGACCAAACCAATAAGGATATTTATGACTTATTGTTACTGGGAGATGAATCTAAGGATATGTTGAATGATTATATTGGCCGTAGTCATAAATATGTGGCAAAAATTAGTGAAGAGATAGTTGGAATCATTGTTATAATCAAAACCCGACCAAAAACTCTGGAAATTGTGAACATAGCTGTTAAGGAAGAATTTCAGAAAAAAGGAATTGGTAAACAACTGATAAAATATGTTATCAATAGGGCTCGGGCAGAGGAGAATAAAATCATTGAAATAGGAACTGGAAACTGCGGCATAAATCAAATAGCATTATATCAAAAATGTGGTTTTCGGATTGTAGGAGTAGAACCTGATTTTTTTAAACATTATTATGAAGAGTTTTATGAAAATGGTATTCTCTGCAAGGATATGATCCGGATGAAACTGTATCTGTAATCCTATTAAGATAAAAATATACTCATTTGAAAAAAACCATAATTTTATAATCATTTGTTAGGTAAATTATAGATTAGAAACAATTATTATTTTATAAAAATCTATTAATTAACCAATAATAGGGGATTTTTAATGATTAATATATCTAATCTGAAGAAAATGCAAGAAGAAAAAGATATAAAAGGATTAATACAAGCATTGGATGATTCTGAAGATAAAAAAATTAGGGAAAAAGCAGCATATATACTGGGAGATATTGATGCCAAAGAAGCTGTTGAACCATTAATTAAAATGCTTAAAGATGAATACTGGCCCATTCGTAAGGCTGCAACTTTATCTTTGGGCCGTTTAGGAGACAAAAATGCAGTAAAGCCTCTGATTGGTGTTTTAAATGATAGCTACTGGCATGTTAGAGAAACAGCGGCACTTGCTTTAGGTGCCATTGGTGATAAAAGGGCGGTGGATCCTATTATTGATTCATTAAAAGACGGTAGTTTAAATGTTAAATGTGAAGTGGTTGATGCTCTGGGTAGTTTAGGTGATAATAAAGCATCTTTACCATTATCAGAAATTTTGAAAGAGAAAGACTACTTATTAAGAGCTTGTACTGTGACTTCTTTGGGAAAAATTGGGGACAACGTGGCTGTAAAATCATTAGTATCTTCCTTAAATGATGAAAGTTTTTTTGTGAGAGTAAATGCAGCCAATGCCTTGGGAACTATTGGTGATGAAAGTACCTTAACTTATTTAGAAGAAGCATTAAATAATTCCCAGGGAGAATCCATAGGATTTGAGGAGTCCTTGAAAAAGGCTATCAATACCATAAAAAAGAAAAGTTAATATTAGGAGGCTATAAAAAATGGAAAATAAATATTGTTCAAATTGTGGTGCTGAAATAGACTCAAAAGCAGAGATATGTCCCAAATGTGGTGTAAGACAAAAAGGAACATATATTATTCAAGAAAAAAATCCAGGTGTGGCTGCAGTATTGTCTGCTCTTTGGGTAGGTTTGGGTCAGATTTATAATGGTGAAATTGGTAAAGGAATTCTTTTAATGGTTGTTTATACTATATCCGCAGTTTTAATGGTTTTAATCATAGGATTTATTACAACACCAATATTATGGGTATATGGAGTATATGACGCATATAACAGTGCCAAAATGATTAATAGTGGAGAAAAAATCGTTTAATTTTTAATTTAAGATATTTTTTCTGTGAAAATTAAAATTAAACTTTTTATAATAATAGGATATATGCCTATAATAATTATATCTCAAACTAATTTTTACAATAATCCATTTAATCCTTTTTCCATTATTTTGAATGGAGGTTCCTGAGAGGTCCATATTTTAAAAGACTCCACACCTTGATATATCAACATCTTCAAACCGGAAATACCCACTGCTCCGGCCTTGTTTGCTTCTTTTAATAGATTTGTCTGTAGTGGGTTGTAAACTAAATCATTAACCACCAGTTTAGAATGCATTAAATCTGCACTAACCACCGGTTTATCATCTATGTGGGGGTACATTCCTACTGGAGTAGTATCAATAAGTATATCTGTCTTTGCAACTTCTTCTTTTAAAATATCAAATCCACCATATGATACATTGGATTCAATTCGTGTTTCTATCTCATTTTTTAGTAATTTAGCCTTATCTATTGTACGATTTATTAGTGTTAAACTTTCAATACCGGATAGAATCAACTGAAAGGCCACTGCACGGGCAGCTCCACCAGCACCAATCATGACAACTTTCTTATCTTTTACTGGTGTGACTTCTTCCAGGGCCCTTACTGCACCAACACCGTCAGTATTATACCCTTTAATCTCGTTTTTATGAAAATGGATGGTGTTTACAGCCCCAATCAGACCCGCTGTTTGGTCAATTTCGTCAAGATAATCCATGACATGTATTTTGTGTGGTATGGTTACATTAAGGCCTTTAATCCCCATGGATCTGGCACCATTTATTGCATCTTCCAGATTATCCTGTGATACATTAAATGGGACATATACATAATCCAATCCCATGTA
>JAUXXK010000021.1 GCA_030681145.1 Methanobacteriaceae archaeon
TATAGATTTAAAACTTTCTCTAGTTATTTTAAAGATTGATGAATAATATAGCGATGCTAAAAATTGTCTAAAATTTATCGACCTATTCTAAATAAGTAGAGTTAAAATTTAAAGGGAAAAAAAGCATAAGTAGTCAAAATAAGAATTAATAAGTATATAAAAGCATGAAAAATTCTATAAATCTTTTTTGGAATATAACAATTGATATAATTTAATTTTTATCTATTTTTAGTTTGTTATTCATTAAAATAATAAGTTATATGGTGTATTGAAATCAAAATTTTCAGGGGATAGAATGTTAATTTGTTCAAATCTTAAATAATGCAAAAATAAACACAAAAATTTTAGTATTATATGGCCCTTCCAGATTGTGTATAATAATATATAGGCAAAATTAAATTTTTACAATATTATGAGAATAGTATAATAAATAATAGGATCAATTTTAGAAGTTACCTAGTCGCAAATAGTTACATAATAATAAATTATATAAAAAGAAAAAAGTAAATTAAATTTTTTATGTATTACTTCTCTATTGGATAACCTGCATCTACCCAAGCTTTGTAATTTCCTTCTAGCCTGTATACTCTGGTAAATCCTTCATCAACTAATTTTTGGGCCCCTGCTATAGCAACACTGTCTACATGACAGTATACCAGATATGTATCGTTTTTGTTTAAGGTCGGTATAGCTTTGTCAAGTGAACCATCTGAAACGGGATAATTAATAGCTCCAGGTAAGTGGCCCTCATCAAATTTGGGCGAAACATCAATAATAATAATTCCCGGTGTAGTGTCTATTAATTCTTTTGCTTCGACAGGATTAACATCCTGATAGCCCGAGTCCATTGTATTGTTGGTTGTAGTGTTGTTACCAGTATTCGTGGTACATCCAGAAATAACTATTATTCCACATATTAAGATTAATATGGCCAATATAGTTCTAAATTTCATAGTAATAATTATGACCATCAAACATTATAAATTATAGCACTATTTTTGGAAGTTATACTAAATGAGAAATAGATTTATTGATAATATTAAGAAGTTTAATATAATAATTATAACACCATATTAACTAACAATATAATAAGGAAATATAATAAGGTAAATAAATCTAATTTATTAAAAATATTTTAATTCTAATTGGTTTTAACTCTTTTTTAATTAAAAATCCAGAAAATCTAAGAATAATTATATATTAATATACATTTTAAAATATATCAAA
>JAUXXK010000017.1 GCA_030681145.1 Methanobacteriaceae archaeon
ATGATAAGAAACTACGGGAGCGAAGCTACAAACTGGACAAATATATCATTGTTCTTGAAGATAAAGCACCCTTCAAGGACTTTGACGAGATAATAGTAATCAGCGAAGAGGATTTCCAAAAAATGGTTCAGGCCATAAAAAAACTAAAAAACGATAAAAAAGATCTCCTGGATCAATTAGAATATTTAAGAAATACTGAGTTATCTGGAGATGGCCATGCTGGTGAAGAGGACCATAATACTAATGATATGATTAATCGATTGAAAAGTAGTATTCAGCGGGGTATCAAATGAAATCAATTCGGATGAAAATGGCCGATGATGAATTAATATTTTTTGGCCAGGGAGTATTCAAGGGAGATGAAGATTTAATTGTATTTTCCTTGGAGGAATTTTTAATATTCCGAAGGCAGTTGAAAAGGGCTCTCAGAGAGGCCAACTGGATAGTGGAAAATTCACGAAATAATAAATCCGGGCACGGGCCCACAGTAGATGCACAGAGAATATTGAACTTTATTAACAAAATGGAAGATGAAATTGAAAGATTATACGAAACCGATGTTCAAAAAAATCTAAAATCTTATTAGGAGAAGATAATAATGAGAACTTATGATTCTAGGGTAATAAGAAGGACTTTAGTTCATAATGAGAAAACTAAAAATGGGCCTCAAAAGGTGATTTATAAAGAATTTGTGGTTCCTTTGGAGTTTAATCATCCATTTAGTGAGGATGAATTGGTTACTGTTGTTCGGAAAGAGGATTTGGAATGGTTAAGTGAAGAAATAAAGGATTTGAAAGATGATAAAGAAAATTTAAAAAAACAATTGGAACTTGTTAATGATAAATTAAATGTAATTTAGTATAAGAATAACTCCTTTTGGAAGAAACAGAAAAAATAAAAAAATTTATGAATTATAAGTTTAATTAATTCAAGAATTTTCTAATATCTTAGATCAAAGGGGATCAAAGCAATTCTCTCTTCAATAGTGCAGTTAAATAAATTTTTTACACAGTTTGCAAGAGTGCTATCCATTTCACATCCATAATCAAGGATTTTAAGGTGAAAATCAAGAATATCATTCTTTAATTGTTTATTATTATATTGTAAGTAGGTTATATTAGAATATTGTGATCTCCAAACATCTTCAAACCATGCATAAAAATTATAATAGCCTTCACAGTCAACATATCCCGGACTGAACTTACTGGGATCTTTATAACCCATAATTGTATTAAATATTTCTATCACATACTTTTCACCGCTATGAAGATATAATGTAATATATATCCCATTAAAAGATAAAAAATCCATAAAATCAGCTTTATCAGGATAACTACTTTCACATCTTTCAACTGCTAATTTTCTAATATCTTTATAATAAATTATACCGGTTTTACCTTCATCTATAGGAAGTAATTCTAAATAATTTTCAAAACAAGTCATTTTTCCATAATATCCATTTTGTAAATTAATGTAAAAACTGTTTTTTCCTTTTAAATATTCTTTGTAATCTTGCACAGCTGTTTCACATAATAGATATATTTCTTCCATTTCTTCATGAACTTTCCTTATTTCTTCCTCTTTTTTCTGCCTTGATTTCTCTTTATGATCTTTAATTTTTTTATTGATTGTTTTAAACATGTTATCATTATCCTTGGTCTAGAAATGAAGATTTTTTCCAATCCTTTATCAATCTTGCTTAAAATGTTATTATCTTATTTTTATCATCAGAAGAGCTTGCATATAATATGATTTAATCATTCATTAGCTAAATTTTCTGTTTTAGATGCGAAAAATTTTAAAATATGGCCAAATCGACTTCTTGTCATTTAATCT
>JAUXXK010000018.1 GCA_030681145.1 Methanobacteriaceae archaeon
ACAGCTTCCAGTATTCCAGAATCCAATGCACATGCTGATTTCCCCACATTAGGAAGCAGTCCACATTCAAAACAATCGTAAGCCCTCACCGTGACCGGGTCCAGGTTGTCTATTTCCAGTCTTCCCAATCCATTGGAGGTCCAGAATTTGGCCAAGTTCTTTAAAAGTTCCGAAGTGTTTTTATTTTCCAGTTTTCGGTAAAATACTTCCCCAATCCGCATCCCGGTCTGGTTTAATATGGGATCCAGATTTATGCCCTCTTTGATCATTACCACCCGTAATGTATGAAACATGAGCTTGAAAAATTCAAAAGAATCCCCCTTATCAATTAAGTTTTGTATTAGGAATTCGACTTTTTCTTCTTTCCTTTCCTGGACTTCCTGTTGATTTAATTCACCAATATAACGTGAATTAATGAAAAATATTTTTTTTCGCTGGTCAGCCGGGTGAGTTTTAGATCCCAGTATTCCATCCTGAGTGAGTGCCTTGAGGTGCACCGAAACTGTTGATTTGGATTTTCCTGTCACTTTAACTATTTCGTCAAAACTCATCTCTTTTTCTCTTAAAGCAGAAAGTATAATGGATTTAACTGGACTTTTAACTACATTAAGTCCTTTAGGAGTTGAAAAAATCGTTATAGGACTTTTATTTTCTATCCCCTGTGTAATTTTTTTCTGCATGCTTTTTTGAGTTTCCATCTAATCTACCTTATTAATTATAATGTGCTTTTAGTATATAATAGTTCGCCCCTAATAGAATGTTCAGTAACCAACGAACAGAAAATAATATATATTAGTTCGCATAGTATAGTATATTCGAGAACGTGCGAACAAATTAGATGAATTCTGAATTTGTAAGACTTGTTCACCAAAAAAATTTGAAAATTAATTTTTTAAATGAAAATTGAATTTGGAAATTATAGGTGAGAAAATGAAAGCAGAAGCAACCAAAATTACTGAAGGAGTGTACTGGGTAGGAGTTTTAGATTGGGATTTACGGACCTACCACGGATACACTTTAAATGGCACCAGTTACAACGCATATCTAGTATTTGGAGAAGAAAAAGT
>JAUXXK010000048.1 GCA_030681145.1 Methanobacteriaceae archaeon
AATGTGTATTGATTCAAATTGAATACTTTTCACTATTTTCACTAAATAACTGAAAAATGTGTACACTTATGTGCATATACTCTGACTTTTTTTACTAATTTTCGTGAGAATCGAAATATTTATATATGATATTTACCAACCATTCATTGTCGATATATCGGAAGTATGCTTCCGTATTCCGATTAATTGAATAAGATTAGAAATTTAAAATTAAAAACTTTCAAGAGAGTTCTATATGGTAAGAAAAATCGCAATTTATGGAAAAGGTGGAATTGGAAAATCCACAACTCAACAAAACACTGCAGCTGCTATGACACATTTTTATGATAAAAATATAATGATTCACGGATGTGATCCTAAAGCTGATAGCACCCGACTTATTTTAGGGGGAAAAATGCAAACCACCATGATGGACACTCTCCGAACTATGGGAGAAAGCGGCTGTACTCCTGAGGCAGTGCTGGAAACTGGGTTTGGTGGAATTAAATGTGTAGAATCTGGTGGTCCAGAACCTGGTGTTGGGTGTGCTGGCCGTGGAGTAATAACTGCTATTACGCTCATGGAAAAACACGGAGTTTATGCAGAAGATCTGGATTTCGTATTCTTTGATGTTTTGGGAGATGTGGTATGTGGCGGATTTGCTATGCCTGTAAGGGATGGTAAAGCTGAAGAAATATACATAGTGGCCTCTGGTGAAATGATGGCACTTTATGCAGCTAATAACATCTGTATAGGTATGGTAAAATACGCCAAGCAAAGCGGAGTTCGATTAGGTGGAATTATTTGTAACAGCCGTAATGTAGATGGTGAAAGAGAACTACTGGAAGAATTCTGTGCAAAAATTGGAACTAAGTTGCTTTACTTTGTACCTCGAGACAACATTGTGCAAAAAGCAGAATTTAATAAAAAATCCGTCATAGAATTCGATGAAGAATGTAATCAAGCCAACGAATACAAAGAGCTTTCACGCAAAATAATCGAAAATAAAAATTTTGTTATTCCTACTCCTATGACCATGGATGAAATGGAAGAACTGGTATTAAAGTACGGAATGATGGACTAAGGCCTGGGGATTAAATTGGTATATTGGAGGTTGCAAAATGAAAATGATTAGAGCAATTATAAGGCCTGATAAGACTGAAGAAGTTGTTGATGCACTATCAGAATCTGGATATGTGGCTTTAACGAAAATGGATGTTATTGGTAGGGGTAAACAGAAAGGAATTCAAATCGATAAAATCTACTATGACGAGCTACCTAAAACCATGTTGATTCTAGTTGTTGAAGATGACGAAACAGAGGGTATTGTAGATATTGTCAATGAATCTGCATTCACCGGAAGTTTTGGTGATGGAAAAATATTCATAAGTCCTGTTGATGAGTCATACACAGTTAGAACTAGAACTAAGGGGTTATAATTATTATATGATATTTGAATTGGATTAATTATGAATTAACGATTATTAAGGAGAAAAAAACGGGTGTGCATCATGAAAGAAATAATAGCTATCATTCGCCCTAATAAAATGGCCGTTACTAAAGAGGTACTCACTGCCCTAGGATTTCCGGCGATGACTGCCCACCGGGTTATGGGAAGAGGCAAACAAAAGGCCATAATTGACGAAGTTTCCTTCGAAATACAAAAAGAGGAACTTCATAATAAAGAGGGAAGCATGCGTTACATTCCCAAAAGATTAATGATACTCGTAGTGCCTGATGAAGATGCTTCTTTAGTTGTAGAAGCAATAATGCGAGTTAATCAAACTGGACAAATTGGGGACGGTAAAATATTTGTCTGTCCTTTGGAAGAAGCCATTAGGGTACGGACTAAAGAGAAAGGAAAAGAAGCTATAACTTAATTATGGCTTTAATTTACAGTTACTGATATCGAAAAGATAATTAAAGAATATTATTCGATTAAATAAGATTTTATAAACTTAAAATCTTTCATTTCAATAAAACCATTAAAATCATGTATTTGGGAGAGTAATATGCCTTTCGATCTATTTGAAGTTGATAAAGAAATTCCAGAACGGAAAAAACACATTTATATTAAAGATTCTAAAGATCCTAAAGAACACATCCCGGCCTGTAACATTACTACTGTTCCGGGATGTATGACTGAGAGGGGTTGTGCGTTTGCCGGTGCAAAAGGAGTAATTACTGGTGCTATTAAAGATGCGCTTCATGTTGTCCATTCTCCGGTCGGATGCACGGCCTATGCTTATGGTACCAAAAGGTACCCTACCACTTCGGAAATGCCCAATGGGGATAAATTCCCTATAGAAAACTTTAATTTGAAATATATCACTGGAACAGACATTCGGGAGTCTGATGTGGTATTCGGTGGAATGGATAAACTTAAAAAATGTATACTGGAAGCAAATAAAGAATTTCCAGAAGCTAATGCAATTTATACCTATGCTACTTGTACCACAGGTCTCATTGGTGACGATATTGATGCAGTTTCTCGAGAAGTTGCTGAAGAAATAGGAAAAGACGTTATTCCTATAAATGCTCCTGGGTTTGCTGGACCTAATCAATCTAAAGGACACCAAGTTGCTAATGACACTCTATTTGAAACATTGGTAGGGACCAAAGAACCTCCTCGTACTACTGAATATGACGTAAATCTAATTGGGGAGTATAATATTGATGGAGACCTCTGGGTTTTAAGGGAATACTTTGAGGAGATGGGAATCAACATCCTGAGTACTTTCAGTGGGGACTGCTGCCACGACGAAATTGGATGGATGCACAGGGCTAAACTGAGTCTGGTTAGATGTCAAAGATCATCTAAT
>JAUXXK010000057.1 GCA_030681145.1 Methanobacteriaceae archaeon
CATGTGGATGTGGCGCCAAGCCAAAATTGCACTTTCCATTACCTCTACTTGCCCTGCTGGTCCGCGAAGAAACAAACTTGGTGCACCACTTAAATCTCCAGACTCTCGTACGGGGGCCTTAATTCCCAATTCGTATGAATCAGTAAGACTAATTTCTACCTGAGTTGCTGCACGCAACGGGCCAAGAACACGAACATTTTCAATTTCACCCTTAGGACCAACAATGGTCACCGTTTCTTTCGCAGCATACTGCCCAGGCTGAGCTAAATCTTTATAAACCTGCAATTTATAATTCTCGCCAAATAGTACCCACAGGTCTTTCTTTGATAGATGAAGATGCCGGTTAGACACTCCAACTGGTACATTAAGTAACATATGATTCCTCCTTGTTGCTTCTCATCACCTATTTGAGGATTGACAGTAACACGCCGGCAGCGATAGCCGAGCCAATAACTCCGGCCACATTAGGTCCCATAGCGTGCATCAACAGGTAATTGCTCGGATTCGCCCTTTGGCCTTCTACTTGCGAAACCCGGGCGGCCATGGGCACTGCCGACACTCCAGCGGAGCCAATGAGCGGGTTTATCTTACCTCCTGAAACCCAGCACATCAATTTGCCTAACAGCACTCCGGCGGCGGTGCCGACGGCAAAGGCCGCTAGTCCTAGGGCGATAATGAATAGGGTTTCTTTTTTCAGAAAGTCGACGGCGTTGGCGGTGGCGCCGACGGTCAACCCGAGGAAAATGACGATGATGTTCATGAGGTTATTTTGGGCGGTATCGGAGAGTCTAGCTACCACGCCGGACTCTCTAAAGAGATTCCCTAGCATCAGCATACCTATTAATGGCACTGCCGGGGGCAATAATAATCCAACTAGCAGGGTCACGATCATGGGAAAGAGTATTTTCTCGGTTCGAGACACTGGCCGCATTTGCTCCATGACGATCTCTCGCTCTTTCTTGGTGGTCAATAACCGCATTATTGGCGGCTGTATCACTGGCACTAGGGCCATATAGGAATAGGCGGCGATGGCTATGGCTCCTAATAGGTGGGGTGCCAGGTGGGCAGTCAAATAGATGGCGGTAGGACCGTCTGCTCCGCCGATGATGCCTATTGACCCGGCTTCTTGGGGGGTGAACCCTAATGCTAGGGCTCCTATAAAGGTGGTGAATATGCCGAACTGGGCGGCTGCTCCTAGCAAAAATGTTTTAGGATTGGCAATCAATGGTCCGAAATCGGTCATGGCTCCTACTCCTAAAAATATGAGCGGCGGATATATGCCGAGTTTTACTCCTTGATATAAGTAATATAGTAGTCCTCCAGGGGCGATGCCACTAGGACCACTCATCACCCCTCCTAATGGTAAATTGGCCAAAAACATCCCGAAACTGATGGGTACCAGCAATAATGGCTCATACCCGCGGACGATGGCCAAGTAGAGGAAGATGCCGGCTATTACTAACATGAGGAAATTGCCGG
>JAUXXK010000077.1 GCA_030681145.1 Methanobacteriaceae archaeon
ATTGAGAGATAACATTATAATAAAAGGAACAAAAATACTTACTATGATTATGAAGAATTGAGGAATAATACGTACAGGGATATTTATTGCTATTTGAGTGTTGCCCATTATTCGGGTGATTAAATCACCTACTTTCAAACTATTTGTACTTTTTAATGATGCATATTGTATCGAATTAAATAAACTTTCAGATACCTCTTTTAATAGCTTTACTTGTAATCTCCCAGTTATAAAGCTGTTGAAGTAAGTAGAAATCGATGATATCGTATACATAACAATAATTCCAAGTATGATATGCATAAATAGATCAAATTTTTTTGCTATGAATACATCATCTACTAATGCTTTTATCAATAAAGGACTTATAAATGAAAATATAAGTGTAAAGAAGCTTAAAAACAATATAAGAATAAAAGTTAATATGTGTTTTTGAATAAATTTTTTAAAAAAGAATTTGAAGCTCTGCTTTATCATAGTCTTTACTTATAGCTAAGAATTTATAGTTTTCATGGTTTAAATTGAATATATTATTTTTAAAAAAGTAAATTAGTTATCAATTGTTGATGATAACACCAACTTATTATGATAATTTATATGATATTTATGAAATAATTCTCTTACCAGCCTGTAAATGGACACCACCATTTACCATAAGAGCCGCAGTCTGTTCTATCACACCAATCATTAGTTAAAATACCAGAATCTATTTCTACTTTTTTTTACAAATTTCAGTTTTTATTATTTGTTCCATAACAACACCTCTTCATTTACAATAATATATAGTTAAGTTTATATATATAAACTTTTACATTATACCTTATCGTGGAATTACCGTCAGAATTAATGATAAGGTGATAGTTCATTTCAACCGTGCACCTTCATTTCACTAAGAACACATCTTATCATTTATTCCACGAATCATGAACTCTTTTTTTAAATAGGAGCTGTTAATAATGGATTGGGGATTTGATAAAAAACTTTTAAATAACATGTTAATAGTAGCTATAGTGGCCATATCATTACTCACAGTAACTTCTGCAGTAATTTTGACAAATAATTCAGCAGATTCAGGCCAGGCAATAATAAATGATAATCTTTCACCAGAACCTAATTCAACTAATAATAATTCCTTTAACCAATCGAATGATCAACATGCCAGAACATCACTATCTTATTCCAACAAACATCAGAGTACTACCAAAAATACCACTAATATAATGGATTATTGAGTTCTTCAGGATATTATAATTTCTACTGGGGCGTAATTATGTAAATAGCTGGAATAATTATGCCTATGGGGCCAGTAAAGTAAAAATATTGCTAAATGGACATTTACTGATATT
>JAUXXK010000096.1 GCA_030681145.1 Methanobacteriaceae archaeon
ACATCCCATGTGAGTGAATTGCCGGAAAATAATATTTATATGAGTTTTAAGGTGGATGAGGCCTGTGAGAAGAATATTACTGTGGAGCGGGTTAATGAGAATAAGACTAGTATAGTGGTAAGTGATTTGGAGAAAGAGGAATAAATCTCAATTATTCTTAAGGATTCAATCAATTTTTTTAACTATTTTTCTTTTTTTATGGATAATTATTATTACTTATCCAGTAATATGGTAGTAACATTTAAATATTTTATTATCTATATTATAAAAAGTAATAATGATGTGATAATGACTCATATATGTGAAGTGATGGGGCTCTTGTATGGCCATAAGTACTGGCCAAATTTATAGTCCGCTCAGAATCATATCTGTTATGATAAAAATGATGAATTACTGATTACTGTAGTTTTAATCAGACTAAAAATTCGTTATTATAGTAGTTAAACGAGAATCAATTTCAATCATGTATAATTTGATAATTTTATTGGAAATCTAAGGATTATTATAATCGTCTAATTTGGTATTTTCATAATTCAAGGATTATTATAATGAGAAATTATTTTATAAATGGAGGTAATGGGGAATGGCCGCGTATAATAATAAAATAATGATATCAGCCAGATGTCAACTTAAATCCAGGAACATGATTAAAAACAGTAAATACAGTTATGGTGATGCCATAGATTACTTTGCCAGGATACTGAACAATCCCCAAAATGAAATCAAGGCCGAAATGGAGATAACCAGAAACCTGATAAAAGATACTGAAAGAGAAATTCAACATAAAAAAATCGAGATAAAAAATTATAATGAACACCTAACTAAATTAGCATTGGAACTAAAAAGAGAAATTAATCCTCCTAAACTGGAAGAAATCTATCTTGAAGAATCACTAAAAGCCATAAATGACATGGCCAAAGAATTCAACTGCAATCCACTGGAAATTGATGACTATACAAAAAAAGAATCCATTAAATCACACGCAGAAAAATGTGGAATGGCAAGAGAAGAATTTGAAAAAATAATAATGGCCAATGCGAAATAGGATAAATTTAGCTGTTTATCAATATCTTGTTAAAGATGGCCTTTTGATTTATTAGAATAATTAGTTTATAGATTATTGTCATTGGTGATCTATTAGGCGTGATTGGTTAGATTGATTAGTTTATAGATTATTGAGCATTGGTGATCTATTAGGTGTGATTGGTTAGATAATTAGCTACTAAAAAGGCCATTGGATCGTTATTAATGTATATAGGTAAATAGGGTGCTGTATTTTTTATATTAAATTATATGATTATTTTTATTATTATTTTATTTAATAAAATGAAAATTAAAGAAATATTTTCATCTTATTTTTGGAGTTGGTGCGTTCAAAATATTTTTACCTTTTTTCCAAGTATAGTAAATAAATGCTAATTGCAGTAAAAGGATTATAGAAGTGAACATAACATCATTCCATCCTAATAAAAATCCTCCTTTAAGGGTTCCAACAGCAGAAGCCGTGCTCCATGTTAATGGCCACATTATCAGTAGGTTAGAAGTTATACGGAAGATAATCGCAAAAAGAATACCGAAAAGTGCTAAAGTCACTACTTCCGGCATAGGATAAGTACCAATGTGGTAGGCCCCTAAACTTATTCCTGCCAGTAAAATTCCAGGGATAATACCAAAAGCTTTGTCAAAACGTAACTGAAGCCAAGAGAAAATAAAAAAAGGTTCCCATAATATCAATGCATTTGTTAGGAAGTGTGGTATTAGATTGGATCCATAGAAAGAATATTCACTTAGAGCATAACTAAGAAAATATGCGGTTATCAATACACTGATAATTAAACTCAATACTGCACCTTTCTTTTTAATACCCAGATCTTTTAGAGAACTATTTCCACGCCATAAAAGCCACCATACTGGAAAAACTACTATTAAAAATGTTAAAATCATTTCATAAACAGTTTTAACCAAACTACCTTCCGGTAAATGTACCATTAAATAGTAGCCGCCTCCAACCATCAATGCTATGGTTAAAAAAGCTACTACTGTATCTATTGAAGGATTCCACACAAACCATTTTTTATTTGATAACTTATCTAGCACATGATTCACCACTTATAAACTTTAAAATTTGAAGTGATATACATTTTACATATATCCTTTTAAAAATGGTCTAGTTAAAAGGCCTTAAATCTTTTAAATAGAAATAAACTAATTTAATTTATTTTTTCCAGACTTTCTTTAATTTCTGGAATTTTATTCTGGATTACATTCCAAACAATGTCCCAATCAACACCAAAGTAATGATGGATGAGTTTATCTCTTAATCCTGCTATTTTCCGCCATTCAATTTCAGAATATTCTTTTTTGAAATCGTCTGAAATATTTTTAACGGCCTCGCCCATAACTTCCAAGCTTCTAATACAAGCTCTCTGTAATACAGGATCTTTCATTAAATCATCAAGTTCCAAATCATAGAAATTGCTTTCCAGGAATTCTATTTCATCTGAAATGTGCTCCAAGAAGACGTTATCATCATTCACACCAAACTACCTCTTTTTCCACTGAAGGACGCATGTAAGGACTTAAGCTTTTGGGAGTAAGAAGATCTACACTTTTACCAAATAAATCTTCCAGATAGAATGATAGTTCCATGAAATTATCAAAGGTAGGATTTTCAAATTCTACCAACACATCGATATCACTTTCTTCATTTTGCAAGCCTTTGGCATAAGAACCAAATATCCCTATTCTCTTGACATCATATTTGGCCTTTATCTCACTTTTGTGGTTTTTCATGACACGGAAAACATTCATAATAACACCATCACCAAAGTAACAATTAGTATATGATTTAATTTGTGAATACTATTATTAATTATTTATTGAAAGATTTATTCTAATTTTTGAAGAGGTTATTCCACAAATAAGATATTATTTATGGGTTTATAAAAAATTAGATATACATTTTACATATATCATCTTAAAAATATTCAAATTTAAAGGTTTTAAATCTTTTAAATAGAAATTAAGTAATTGATTTTATTTTAATTCGAATATCGTATTATATCATTAATTATTTATTTTAATTATTAATTTTAAACCATTCTTTAGTGGATATACAAATATCATATATCACTCAACGAAGGTCTTGTATGAATTTATCGTATATACAATATTGTATATACATATATACATGATTTTAAATAGGCCTTTTCAATTGGATATCCCTGATATGTATATTAATTTAATAAATGACAACTTTTTATTCTTTAATATGTACTTAAGCAGTTACTAAAACGTTTTTGTTACTTTTGAGTCTTTTACTTAAAGGACTGGCTTAACAATATTTGCCAATTTTCTAGGCCATAAATTCCATATTCAAATTTAAATAAGGGATTATTATGTCTTTAAATTAAATTATAGTCGTATTGGGGACTTTTTAAGATTTTAGTATATACTCCTAACGTATATATCATATATGGATTTTCTCTGGGGACTCACCCGGGCGAATATACGCATATTGTATATCTGTATATCGTGGCTTTGGCCGATATTTTACATTTTAACAATATTCTTAATTTAAATGGTTATAAGATTACATTTTTGTCTTTTCAATTTTAAGGGTTCTAGAATTTAAAGCCACTATAATGGTACTAAGTGACATTAACATAACTCCTACAGCAGGGATTAAAAGAATTCCGAAACTGTATAAAACACCTGCTGCTATGGGAATAGCAAAGACATTGTATCCAGTACCCCAAGCCAGATTTTCGAACATTTTTTTGTAAGTTGATTTAGCAAGTTTTATAATATAAACCGCATCAAGAGGATTACTTTTAACAAGGACAATATCCCCGGCTTCAATAGCTACATCGGTACCTGCACCGATGGCAATACCAACATCGGCCTGTGCAAGTGCAGGAGCATCATTAATACCATCACCGGTCATGGCAACAACTAAACCTTCTGATTGGATTTCCCTAACCTTTGCTGCTTTTTCCTGTGGTAAAACTTCAGCATAATAAGTATCAAGGCCAATTTCATTAGATACCCATTCTGCAACCTCTTTTCTATCACCAGTAATCATCATGCACTGGATACCCATTTCTTGGAATTGTTTTATAGCCTCTTTGGATTCTTTGCGTATAATATCTGCAAGTGCAATTGCGCCTATAATTTCTTTTTCAATAATTACAAAAACAATTGTTTTTCCTTCAGTGTATAGCTGATCTACCTTTTCATTAGAGATATCGAGGTTAAGTTCCTTTAAATATCCAGGACTTACTACTTCCACATTTTTTTTATTAATTTTACCCTGAATACCTTTACCAGGGATTGATTTAAAGTCCTCCACTTCAAAAGTCTCTTTTGCAGATTTTACAACACCTTTGGCAATAGGATGCTCAGAATAGGATTCAAGTGAGGCCGCATATTTTAAAATATCATCTTCATCATATTCACCACTTAAAGGAACAATATCAGTTACACCAAACTTTCCCTCGGTCAGTGTACCAGTCTTGTCAAATATTATGGCATTAATATCCCGTGATTTTTCAAAAGACGCACGATTTCTTATTAAAAGCCCATTTTGTGCCGATAAGGATGATGAAACCGCGACAACTAATGGTATGGCAAGGCCAAGTGCATGTGGACAAGCAATAACCATTACCGTTACAGCTCTCTCCAGAGCAAATTCAAATCCAAAACTTGTAACTCCCCACCATACTAAAAGCGTTATAAACCCACCAGATAATGCTATTATGGTAAGCCATGTAGCAAAACGGTCTGCTAGACTTTGTGTCTTTGATTTACTAGCTTGTGCCTCCTCAACCAGTGTTATAACTTGTGAAAGAAACGAATCTTTACCTGTTTTTTTGATTTCCACATTAACAGATCCCTCTCCATTAATGGATCCACCTATAACTTCCGCACCAATTTCTTTAAATATCGGTTCTGATTCACCGGTAAGCATTGATTCATCAATAGAAGTATTCCCTTTAATAATTACTCCATCCACAGGAACTTTTTCACCGGGTTTAATGATTACCTGGTCTCCGACACTCAGTTCATCTAAATGAACGTCTTTAGTGCTTCCATCTGAGGTTATTTTATGAGCACTTGATGGCATGATTTTTACTAGTTCCTCAAGTGCTTTGGAAGCACCCATAACTGATTTCATCTCCAGCCAGTGGCCTATAAGCATTATATCAATTAATGTGGCAAGTTCCCAGAAAAAAAGGTCACCCATAAGACCAAAAACAACGGCACTACTGTATAGATAGGCACTGGTAATAGCAACCGTAATTAACATATCCATTCCAGGTGTTCTG
This sequence comes from Methanobacteriaceae archaeon, assembly GCA_030681145.1. Classification (GTDB taxonomy): domain Archaea; phylum Methanobacteriota; class Methanobacteria; order Methanobacteriales; family Methanobacteriaceae; genus JAUXXK01. Next base: position 5,328 of record JAUXXK010000096.1, read on the forward strand.
GATTTTATTTCATTGAAAAAACCTTTAAAAAACGGATAACCACCATAAAAATAAACAATAGATGATAACACAAAAAGAAGGTACAAATCTCCTGTAAATCTTATTGAAGTACCTAAACCCACTAATTCCTGAATCATGGGTGATAAAATAAGAATAGGTATAGTCAATAGCAGTGATATCCAAAATCTCTTCATCAAATCCGCAATCATACCCGAATGAGCATGTTCACCTCCCATCCTATGTTGTTCATCTAATTCTTCTCCACAAACAACACATTCCCCCTTTTGGTGTTCTTCATGGCCCATATGATGTTCATGTTTCATATCATGTTTAGAGTCATCGTGATCCACTTTTATTACCTCCCCTATCTATAATTATGAATCTAATAGTTTAATAAATTTTAGTAGGCCTGGGCTCTAATTTTTGTTGGGTGTTTTGGATGTTTTTAAGTAAAAAAAATTAAAAAATCCTTGAAATAAAATAAAGTTTTATAAAAAAATAATAAGAATTAAATTAGATTCTAAATCACTTAAAAATAATTAAATTTGAATTAAAATCACCTGAAAATAAATTAATCAGACCTAAAATCAATTTAAAAAATAAAAAATTAAAGAATTATATTAATTACTGCCTATTCTCTTTCTTAATAAAGTAATTCAACTGATCTCTGATAACATCACTTAGGGAGTATTCAATTTCACAGCCTAACTTCTGGATCTTACTAGTATCAGCTAAAAGTATAGGTACTTCTGCTGGCCTGAACCGGTTAGCATCAAAATTAACCAGTATATCCTCTTTATCAGTTTCCACGATTATTCCTTTATCTTCCAATTGGAAGTCTATCTTTTCTTCAAGCAGTAACTGGTCAACCTTAGTTTTATTAAAATTAATACCGAAAATCTCTGATTTATCATTTTCAGTAGGGTCCTCCACAACTTTCCCATTATTCATGGTCTTAATCTTATTAACTTCCCAGCCGGCCTGTTCCAGACCCAGTAAGATGTAGCTTAAAACTGAATTGGTACGCATGGATCCCTGATTATATACTTCACCAGAGGTTCCTTTCTCAGCAAGTAATAGGTATCCCTGTACAATATCATTTACATGGGACCAGTCACGGAAGGCATTAATATTTCCAATACTGATTTTATTTATTTCATTGAATTTTAATTTCATAATCTGGTTAGTGATAACTGAGGTAACAAACATTAAACCTCTACCTGCACCTTCGTGATTAAAAGCTCTGGAGACTACTGTGTCCAGGCCATAGGAGTGATAATAATTACGCATTAAAAAATCACCATATACTTTAGAAACTGCATAAGGAGACATAGGCCTTAAAGGATTAGTTTCCTTTATAGGGACTTCTGGTATTTCTACAGGTTCAGGGAATATGACCTTATATTCTTTTTGTGCTTGCTGCAAGTGTTTTTGAGAGGAGATAACTAAACCATACTCTTCACTAGATCCGGCAAAGATAACCTTGGCATCTGAATCTTTAATTCTTAATGCTTCCAATAAATTAGAAGTCCCTGCACAGTTTATCTGTTGAGTCTCCATGGAGTTTTCAAAGGACCGGGCCACAAAAGATTGGGCCGCTAAGTGGAATATATAGTCTGGATTAGATTGGTCTAAGGCCATTGCTAAAGAGGATATGTCACTGAGATCCCCTTCTATAAGTTTGATTCTTTCGTGGATATTATGGTCCATGAGGTTTTTAGAGGCAGTTCCATCTGCTCTTCTGCGGATAAGGCCATATACATTGGCCTTTTGATTGATTAGTTCTTTGGCAAGGTAGGAGCCGACGAATCCTGTTACGCCGGTTATGAGTATGTTTTTATTTTTGAAGTTCATATGTGATTCTCTATGATTTTTTAATATAATTGATTAATATTTTATAAGTATTTTTAGTGATATTTTAGAAATAATATTATGTTTTTAAATGATTTATATTTTTTAGAGTTTGAGGTCATTTATTTTTTTTAGGGTTTATTGGATTGGTGGGGTAATTATTGTTAATTTTTTATGGCCATATTTGAATTTTAAATATTATGAAATATAGTGCCTTAAATTCTAAATTTAGATGATTGGGATAATATACAAATCTGCTTTTACTCATCAGAATTGCTGGGATGGTTTTTAATGCTTAAAAAGCTTTAAAGTTCTTTGTTATGTAGATTCTAAATTCCTGGAAATACGTAGGGGGGAGGGGCACCCTCAAAATTTTTAAATTCATAAGTAATACGTTTTAATTAAATTATATTATTACTCTATAACTATTCAAATATATATTATAAATTGATTTCAATATCATTTTTAATAACTAAAATTTGTATCACTATTACAATGTTTATTTATCTTTCAAAAAAGGAATAAATAACTGGAGATAAAAAAAATGTTTGATTATATAATTGTTGGAGCTGGACTTGCGGGATCAGTGATAGCAGAGAGAATATCTAATGTTTTAGATAAGAAAGTTTTATTAATTGAAAAAAGGAACCA
>JAUXXK010000189.1 GCA_030681145.1 Methanobacteriaceae archaeon
TATCATGGAAACAGGAAATGATACTGAAAAAATACCAATAAAAAAATATATATAATTATTAATTCCCCCTAAAAAAATGGCCAGACTGGTGAAAACTAAGTAATTTAAAGCCAGATATCCCATAGAAAAGAAAGAAACGAATAAGGTGAGTTGTAAAATTCTTAATTTTTCCATAATATCATTAATTCCTCTTTAAATTGATATTAATATTGCAATAGAGATTTTATTGAATATATTGCATTTAAATTACTAATTAAATTATTGAACTCTCACTTAAAAGTTTTACCAACGTGTAGTTATACATTTTAGATCGAGTTATTTCAGATATATCTCCCAATAAATAATTATTTATCTTAACATGACCAATATCTTCATTATATTTATCATAATCCAATTTAACCCTCACCCCATCCAGTTGACTGGTAACTGGGGTGGGAGAATATACATCCTCAATGGCCAAAACCTGATTTTCAATTTCCGTTTTAACCAGAATAGATGGGGCAAGTGGAGGATCTTGGGCCATTTCTCTTCTTCGAAGGTCAAGAATATTCTCTACTACATCAGCAAGTTTTTTAAGAGCCCTTATATCTTCTCCACGTTTAAGACGGCGAGGAATCCTACCCAATCCACTTACATATGCATCAGCACCAGGAAGATCATTGATGTCTATTTCAGGAGCCCCCGTAACTACTACCGGAACATTAATATCATCAAAAAGATGTGTTTTATCTTTTATACATTGATGAAAACTTCCTAAAGCAAACACTGCCATATCATGTTCTTCTATTAGCCTTTTTTCATCTTCTTCTATTCCTGAAATTCCTTTACCTGCCCCTCTAGCCAGCCCAATCATATTGTCTTTAGCCCCAAAACGACGCAGATATTCTGAAATATCACAGGCAGAGTGAGGAAGATGATGGCGAGCAAGAGTTGGAGATACAATAGCAATTTCAGTTCCCGCCATTGGGGCTACTTTTATTTTCCCCCTGAGCTTTTTGGCTTTTTCTTTAACTTTTTCAACATCTTCAATAGGTACTGCTAATGTAAGAATAAGAACCATCTGTAGAATATTTTCTTGGAGTACAAATCCCCCCATATCCTCAATAAGCTCCTTTATTTCTTCATTTTTGTGAACGCCACCAGAATAGGTTAGAGTTTCATACATAATTCTTCCTCCAAAAAATTATATCGCATTAACGCCCTTTCAAGTGGATTTGTTGGAACATCCCCATGAGAAGGAATTTTCAAGTATTTAATGGCAATTTCACCATCATGATTATTTTCCATTTTTTTTGGATTTTCTATATTGCCCATAGAATCCAAATTGTTTTTGAAATGATCTTCCATATAATCTGGAAAAATCACAAAAT
>JAUXXK010000143.1 GCA_030681145.1 Methanobacteriaceae archaeon
GGAAATATTAATTTTTAAAAATATTATTGGGGATTTTAAGTAAAATGAAAGATGTAGCTTGTAAACAATGCGGGGCTCAGTATCAGGTCCAGCCTGTGCTTAATATCAAAAGATGTTCAAAATGTGGTGGGAACCTTAAAGGAGCCCCCCGTGCAAAGAGATCCTATAAATCTAAAAGGAAGCTTATAAAAAATCGCCGATACTATGCTGAGCGTCAGGCATCATATTTTGGCGTAGCCATGTTAGTCGGAGTCATAATTGGTTTAATTGGACTATTAGCAATATTTATCACCAGAGAATATATTGCAGCAGGAATATTTGCTGCAGGAATATTATTATTCAGAAAAGCCTCTGAAAAGAGAAAAATCTGGAAGAAAGGTGTGAGGGGTGAAAGAAAAGTAGCCAGATATCTAAACACTCTCCCCCGAGGATTCTTTGTTTTTAATGATGTAACCCTACCCCATACCAAAGGCAATCTTGACCATATAGTTGTGGGGCCTACCGGCGTTTTTGCAATAGAGACCAAGAATTATCTGGGTAGATTCCAGCTCAATGGGGATGACCTACAAATTATAAAAAAAGGACATTTAAGACCATTACACACCAACCCTGGCAGACAGTCCAGGTATAATGCAACAGGGCTATCAAAATATATATCTGCCCAGGGTATAACTGGTGTTCGTGTGAGGCCCGTGGTGACCTTTATAAATAAAAATGTGGATATAAAAATGAATCCTCAGAACTATGATTTCACTTATTATGATACATTGCAGGGTTTTATATTAAAACAACTCGGAAATATGGATTATGATAAAATAAAAAAATGTGCATTTATATTGAGGAAGTATTGTGCTGAATATTCTTTTTTTGAGTAAGCCTTACGGATTCATGAGACGAAATTAATCCTGAAAAATAAAAATATTATACTGTAACCATTTCTCTTTCAATACTGGGAATACCAGTATCATTAGAAGTAAAAATATCAATAGATTTGATATGTTCTTTTTTATGTATATTCACACCTACAGAGACCTTGAGACATATAGATTTATCATCAATATGAACCTTCATTTTTATCATGTTTATATGGTCTAAGTTGGACTTAGAAATTTTAAGAAAGCGAGAGGCATTTAATATTTCCAGAGCCACTGGAACATTATTTTTATCAAAATCTAGTATAACATCATTAGAGAGCTCTACTGATGTTTTGTATTCATAATCATTACTAATTCTTATGCCTAAAACATCAAATGAATGATCATATAATGATTCCAATTGAAAATCAGTTTCATGGTTCATAGTGCCTTTCCCTCCTTTCTTTACTAAAGCTATATATAGTCAATATTTTTATTTCTATATTTTCTTCTATGGCTATAATAACATATAAATCTTCACTTTTTCTGTTAGATTCATCATAAACTAATTTAAAAGTATTTAATCCCGTTTTAGATATACCTACCGGAGTTTTATCAATTAATGAACTATAAACCAAGTTTTGATCCGTCCCTCTGGAAAACCAGTTATCTAAAACGTGTCTGGATGATCGAATGGTATCTTCACCAATATGTTATTCCATAGTTTACCTCTACATTATTATTTAAGAATATAATGTAAATGATTAAAATAAAAAAGTATATAATATTTGTTATATAATTATCTAATATCAATTGGGGTGAATTAATGGATAAAAAAACATTATATCAGCTAAAATCATATGAATACGAGCACGAATTTGATCGAAAAGCATTAGAAACTCTGGAAGGAACACCAGGACTAGAAAAACTGGCCAGGAAATTCAATAAACATGCAATAGAAAGAGTGATGCGATTACAGTATACTGGAAGTGCCCTTAAAGTAAATAAAAATAACTTTCCAGACATTTACAAGTTACTGGAAGAGGCCTGTGAAATACTCCAAATAAATATCATACCTGATTTATACATTAGTTGGGATTACAGTATAAATGGATTCACAACAGGATCAGAAAACCCTCTAATTGTACTTCATTCTGGAGCACTAGACTTATTAAATCAAGACGAATTACTTTATTTAATAGGCCATGAAGTAGGTCATATAAAAAGTGGACATATGCTTTACCATGAAATGGGTGAGGTAATCCCTATACTGGGTGATCTCATTGCTTCTGCTACCTTGGGATTGGGGGGAATTGTAGGTATAGGTTTGGAGGCCGCACTATTCCATTGGTACCGAATGTCAGAGTTAAGTGCAGATAGAGCTGGACTTTTAGTATGTCAAAATAATGATGCAGTCATCAGCGCATTAATGAAAATGTCGGGTGTGCCTAAAGAATTTTATGACAAAATTAAGATAGAAGATTTCATCCAGCAAGCTAGGGAATTCCAAGGATACGATTACGATTCCCTGGATAAAGTGGCTAAAGCAGCGACTATTATGTGGCAGGAACACCCATGGACTGTCATGAGAGCTCATGAAATATTAAAATGGTTTGAATCTGGAAAATATGAAGAAATATTAGAAAAACACAGTAATATTGAAATGATATCCGAAACCACAGGATCTATGCCTTGTTTAAAATGTGGTTTTGAATTAACCG
>JAUXXK010000150.1 GCA_030681145.1 Methanobacteriaceae archaeon
AGTGTAACAAGTGTAAAATTAAAAAAAGTATATTATAAAAAAAACTGTTAACACTTTGTTAACTGTTAACAAAAAAATTCAATATATATCTTCGGAAGATTTACACTTGAAACCAAACCAAAAATACCAAATATTTCTAAAGTAGGCAGGGTAACTGATTCAAAAACAACACTAAAACCTGTTAACATATTGTTAACAGATTTCCTTTGTAAACAAATTGTTAACAAAATAATTACTCCCCCACTAATTCTTCAAGTACTTCTTCAGGTTCAACATCATAATTCCTAATCAAATTAGAAATATAATCAATGCTTACATCCTCAAAAGTTTCCCATCCAAATTTCTTTTTATAAACCCCAAAACCTCTTTCAAACTTACTTTTAACTAATTTTACAGCATCATTCAATTCAATATCATGATCCTTATCAATTTCAGCAACATATTGATCTTGAGTATCTATCTCTAAAGGATATTTCTCTAACAAAATATCTCTAATTTTATTCACACCAACTTTAGATTTATAGGCCTTAATAATACCTGCAATTTGATTATCATCCATATCATGTATCATTGGATAATCAGCAAAATTAAGACGAGAATAAAATTCTTCAATAGCATCAACAATTGAATCAATAGGATCTACAGGAATTTCAATAGAATCCATCTCAATACCTATATTAATCCCTTTTTTCAAAGAAGCCTCTTCTAAATCCAAAGCTCTTCTTTTTTCATTGATTTTATTTAACTGCAATTCAATTAAACTAGGATCTTTCTTTGCAAGAATATCTAAAGCAAATTCAAGCAATTCCTTACCAGACATATTGCATTTATCAAATAATTGTTGATGGTAATCATCTAGCCTTCCTCCAACAGTAGGATTACTCACTTAAAATCCTCCTTTATTGGAGAGTAAATATAAAAAAACAATATTCCTAAAATTTATAGATTTTTTAATTTTTCCTTTCATTTTGTGGTGGCTCCTAATCTTTTTTTAAAAAAGAATAAGTAAATTAATATTAGATTTTCATTATTATTTATATGTTCTCCAAAAGTTCTACTATTTCCACATAATTATCCCTAGTATACTGCTGATGAAATAAGCTATCCAAACAGCAGCCATATAATATTCTTTTCTTTTAATTGTGAAATAAAGGAATATAGGATTGGATATTGCCCATATATAGAATGCTAATGGTGATTTCATAGCGCTTTGTATGTATGCTCCACTTAATCCCATTAGTACAGCTGCTATTTCTAAGACTTTCAATGAATCAATTTTTATATCCATTTTTAGTTTATTCATTTGAACTTCAACCTGGCCTGTTTTTCATCACTTGGTTTTTCTATGAATACATAGAGTTTCCCACATGATCCACATTTATAGTATCCATATTTTTTCATACCAAAAGGACGCAGTACTCCATTACATGTTTCCTGATTTTCAGGGT
>JAUXXK010000190.1 GCA_030681145.1 Methanobacteriaceae archaeon
TGAGGGCGCCGAGACAGGCAGCATCTTAGTCATCAATGCAGAGGGGCGCTTGAACTTCAAAGCTACTGTGGGTTTTTCCATGCCCTCGCTCGCAGAATTAACCATTTCGGTGGAAGAAACATTTCTTTATAATTTTTCTGGCGGAAATATTACTAAGCCCTGTCTAATTAAAAACCCAGGTCAGTTTAATGTTCGTCATATGAAAGAAAACAATCTCTCTAGGCTAACTAGTGCTGATGCGGTAGGAATGAAAGTGAGCATGTCGGCTCCCATTCTGGTGAATGGAGGGCTCTACGGCATGTTAAATGTCGATAATCTGCAAGACGAAAATGCTTTTCACGAGCAAGATCTAGACCTTTTGGCATATATCCTGAATTCCCGTGCAATTATACCTATGATGGAATGTCCACACCCAAGACCGTGTAGAGTTCTGTCTGCCTCTTGGTCATTTCACCAATATGGTGTTTACGCCCCGGCTGCTCAAACCGTTCGATGATATCGAATTCATCCAGCAACTCCTGGAGGGTGTAGTTCTTGAAAAGGTTGTTATCGCTCATCATCTTCTTGATGTACGAAAGGTAAATAAGTGCGATGAACTGTACGAAGAGCTTTCCGTCAAGACTTTCATCAGAGGAAACGGAGGTTCGGCGCATGTTCAGTCGTTCCTTCAGATTCCCGAAAGCTTTCTCAATCAGATCTTTAGATCTGTAGATTTCAAGGGCTCCCAAAGGATCCTTTATCCCATTGGATAGCAGCGAAAAATAACCGTAGTTCCCTTTGACCTTGTTGATAGCTTCTTGCTTAGGTGTTAGTGAAATTCCACGTATGGGAGTCTCGTTGATCTCAAAATACTTAGTATACAGTTTCTCATGCTCAGGATTGCGCTTCCCGGAGAGCAATTCTTCCTCCAGCCGATCGAGAAGCTCATTGAATTCTATTTTGTCATCCGTTGCTCTTTGATCATTGTGATAAAGATGGAGATACATTCTCCGCACTCCTGTTTCCACCGTCTTACTGCGTTTTTTGATTTCGCTGTAGTTCCAGTCGATGGTGGATGAATGGTAGCTCAGCCTGTACTTCGAGCTGTAATGAGGCCTAGATGTCATGACCTCACGGACTTCATCCAGTTTCTTCTGAACAAACTTTAAAGAGGTTCTGCCTGCAATCAGGAACTTGTAATGCTTTTGGTAGAGTGCATTGATGTTCTCTTCACTGTAAAAGCCACGATCCATCACCAGCTTTACCTTATCCAGCTGCAAGAAATCAATATCAGAAAGTAGCTTCTGAACGGTCTTCACATCTGCAATATTGCCAGGAAGCTTGCGAAAGTACACCGGCAGTTGGGATTCTTCACCGAAAAGAAGTGCCAGGTTGATCTGGGGAAGGGGGTCATGGTCTTTGTTATGACCATATTTCACCTGCTTGATGCTCTTTGAATATGAGGAGATAGAGGTCGTATCGTAAGCCAGATATTCCTTTTCCAATCGCCGTTTACCCTGGAGCAGGAAGAAGTTCTGTTTGGCATCTTCATTGATGGCAGCAAAGAGTTCGCTACTGCGCTGTGAAGGGATATTTGAACCAAAGGGATGGTAGTGTGTCAGAGCCCACTTAGGAAAACGGCTTAGAGGGTTGCGATCTTCCATGACAAGATAGTAGGCAATGGACAGGATCTGTTTATAGGATTCAGGGAAACAAGCTTTAAGGTCCTTTGTAATTCCAAGCTTTTCGCCAATGGCATCTAAAAGATATGTTGCGCCGAAAAAGCTGCGCTTGGATACAACAGAAGGAGCCGGGCCCGGTTGGGCTAATGCGGGAACAACGGCAGAAATACCCTTCTTTGAAGGGACCAAGCTCCCCGTAATAGGATCAAGTTTTCCGATGCACTTTCGGGTATTACGTGCTTGCTGCTTTTCTTTATCCCAGTAACCCGTAGATTCGTAGACATAAGTGATGCCATTCTTTTTGTTTTTCACATGTACCAGAGACATTCAGACACCTCCATTCCTTGGTATAATTATACCAAGGAATGCCAAGAACGTCAAGCCAAATCTGGTATAAAGCGTTCGTACTACAAGGTTATCAACGATTCATTGGTATAATGTTTCGGGAACGCAGGATAAAAGAGCCCAGAGATACAACGAAGCATTCTGCTTGATCCTGGCCGATTTGGATGATTTGAAAGCGATTAACGACAAATATGGCCATTTAACCGGGGATTTAGCCTTACAATTGTTCGCTAAAACTTTATCAAACCATACTCGAGA
>JAUXXK010000200.1 GCA_030681145.1 Methanobacteriaceae archaeon
ATGGCATATCCATTGCCAGAGCAGCTATGAATGGTTTAGATGGGTTTGATTTGTCAAAAATATAATATATTGATTATTCTAGATATATTTTACTTATTTCATGGCAAATTTTATTCTGTTATAAGGAAACTTTTAATAGATATTTTTATCAATAATATAAAATGGCATTTCATGAAATTATTTTTAATCTGCATATTTTCATGAATAGCTATTTAAGTAATAAAATAACTTGAATTTAATAAAATGGGTAAAATATTAAGATATAACTTCATATGTTATATTAAATACATAAATTACATAATTTGAACATGATTTAATAATTAAATAATATTTAGCGATTCCTGATTACGATTTATTAAAAAAAGGTGGTCTCATGTCTTTTATAGTACTAAAAAATGTTAAAAAAACATTCAATGGTGTGGATGTTTTAAAAAATGTGAACATGACCATAAATGAAGGCAGTGTCACGGGTATTTTAGGCCGAAGTGGGTCTGGAAAATCGGTGCTCATGAATATGCTTCGGGGAATGAAAGATTATAGGCCTGATGAGGGTAATGTAATATATAACGTGGCAATTTGCCAGGGTTGTTTAAGAGTTGAACCTCCTTCTTTTGATGGAAAATCTTGTGATTGTGGTGGAAAATTCAAGACTGAAAGTGTCGATTTCTGGAATTGTGATCGTAAATATTTTGCATCTATAAAAAGAAGAATATCCATCATGCTTCAGAGGACTTTTGCTTTATATGAAGATGATACTGTAATAGACAACGTACTAAAATCCATTAGTGGCGGGGAATATGAGGATAATACTTATTTTGCTTTGGATCTTCTAGATATGACACAGATGTCCCATAGGATCACACATATTGCTCGTGATTTAAGTGGTGGGGAAAAACAAAGAGTGGTACTCGCCCGACAGATGGCTAAGAGACCTATGTTATTTTTAGCAGATGAACCTACCGGAACTCTGGACCCTAAAACTGCAGAACTACTTCACGAAGCTTTGGTAGATGGAGTAAAGGATAAAGGAATAACAATGGTCATAACATCGCACTGGCCAGAAGTAATGAAAAAACTATCTGATTATGTAATTTGGCTAGAAAAGGGTGAGATAATAGAAGAAGGCGCACCAAATGATGTTGTAGCTAAATTCATGGCACAAGTCCCCCTGCCTGAAAAAGCAGAAGAGTTTGATGTGGGTGGCCCAATTATAGAGATGAAAAATGTCAAAAAACACTACTATTCCATCGAGAGGGGGGTGGTTAAGGCGGTTGACGGTATTGACATGGTAGTAGATGAAGGAGAAATATTTGGCGTGGTGGGCTTAAGCGGAGCAGGCAAAACTACTTTATCTAGAATTCTCTTTGGACTCACAGAACCCAGTAGTGGGGAGATAGTGGTTAAATTAGGTGAAAATTGGATTGATATGACTCAAAAAGGTCCTTTAGGAAGAGGAAGAGTGTCCCCGTATTTAGGAATTCTTCACCAAGAATATAGCCTTTATCCACACCGCAATATTCTGGGAAATCTTACTGAAGCCATAAGTCTGGAACTACCTGCAGAATTTGCAAAAATGAAAGCTGCTTATGTATTAAAAGCTGTTGGTTTTGATGAAGAGTATGCTATGACAATATTAAGTAAAAATCCTGATGAATTAAGTGGTGGGGAAAGACACCGGGTGGCTCTTGCTCAAGTTTTGATTAAAGAACCAAACATTGTTATTCTTGATGAACCTACTGGCACCATGGATCCCATTACTCGTGTTCAGGTTACAGATTCTATTATAAAAGCGCGTGAAGAGCTTAATCAGACTTTTTTGATTATTTCACATGATATGGAATTTGTTTTAGATGTCTGTGACAGGGCAGCCTTGATGAGAGGGGGAAAAATACTTCAATCTGGTAATCCCAAGGATATTGTTGAAGAATTAACTCCTCATGAAAAAGAAAATATGCTTAAGGATGAATAAGTTCCTAGATATATATTTAAGAGAGAATAAATTTAATTTAAAAATTCTCTCACTTTTTTTATAATGAGTTCATATTATTATAAAATAAAAGTAAATAAATAAAATCTTAAATTTCTAAATTAACCTAAAACTTACCGAAATTATTAAAAAATTGTTATTAAAAATATGTTGGAGGATATTAACATGGTATGGGATGATGCACCATCACACGTTTGTAGAGGAGGCGACAAAAGGGCGCTAAGTTTTTGTTGTCCGCCAGTAAAACCCTGTCCCATCTTATATGCGTTGGAAGATGCAGGTATTACACCTCAAGATTATATGGGTATTAAAGAAGAATTCGGAAAGAAAAGCAGACTCGGGGAAGGTGAAGGCACATGTTTTGGATCATTAATTTGGTGTTGCAAACCTTCAAAGCCTTGTCCATTAAGAGACATGGTAATGAGACGAATTGATATGAGTATTGATGAATTCATGCAATTAAAAATGGAACTTTCTGAGGAACTTGTTGGTAAATCTGAATTTTCAGATGAAGAAGGTGTAAAGGCTTTAGCTGATACATTCAATGTTTCTGATGAAGAAGCATTAAAAGTACTTCAAGAATGTGGAAATGACGTTAGAACTGCTATGAAAGTATTTAGAATGAAAAATGTTGAGTAAATCCTAACTTGGAGATGCAAATCATTATTATTTTTTAATAATAAAAATCTGGAGATTTTTCATGAAATGGACCCCCATTTATCTTAAAACCGATCGGATGAAAGTTCTTATATTGGGAACTGGAGAAGTAGGGGTAAGAAGAGCTTCACGTTTTATTCGGGCGGGTGCCGAAGTAGTATTAACTGGTGGATCTATTTCGAATAATCTTCAGGAGATGGGTGCCACTCATAAACCGGTAGAAAAAATAAAAGAATTGGTTAAATGGGCAGATTTGGTAATTGTAGCTAGCGGGGATGATGATACGAATAATAAAGTTGCAAATCTCGCAGCAGAAAAATTGTTAAACCGTGCGGATTTCCCTTTTGAGGGTAATGTCATTGTTCCCACAGTATTTTCATTAGGTGATGCCCAAATATCCATTTTCACTGGAGGAAAAAGCCCTATCATGGCTCGAATGCTCAGGAAAAAAATTCTATCGGCCATATCTTCTGAAGATATTCTACAAATCGAATTACAGGATTACTCCCGAGGGAAACTCAAGTTAAAGATTGAAAACCATAAAATAAGGCGGGAGTACCTTTATAAAATTTTAAATAATTCTAAAATAAAAACTTACTTAAAATCCGGCAAATTAGAAGATGCTAAAGATTATGTAGATCATTTTATCGATAATATAAATAATGCTGATGATCTGAAATTCGAAGATTCCACTAATTTGTCCCAAAAACTATCAATAAATACATCTTCTAAAAAAAGATTCATAGAAGATGAATCTAAATCTAAAAATATTCCGGAGGAATAATCCTGATTTTAAATATTAGAGTTGATCATAAAACAGCAGATATTCAAACCATGGAAAGTTGTGTATCTTCTCTTGATGATTTATTCTCATATTTAGATTCAAATTACAAGGTTGATGAATTTATTTCTATTAAAACTTGTAACCGTGCAGAATATTATGCTATGGTTGATGATTCATTGGTTAAGTCTGATCTAAACTCATGTGCTTTATTGGAAGATTTAAAATCACAGCCCATGCTAAAAGAGGGTTTAGTAATTGAAAAAGATCAAAATGCACTGGAACACCTCTTAAGATTGGCATCTGGTCTGGAATCAATGATAATTGGTGAAGATCAGATTTTAGGGCAGATTAGAGAAGCTAAAAAAAGAGGAATTAAAGAATGTTCGTCTGGTTTATTTTTAAATGCTATTTTTACTAAGTCCCTTCATGTTGGGCAAGCAGTCCGCAAAAAAACTAGTATTAATCGAGGATCTATATCTATTGGCTCTGCAGCTGTGGCTCTTGCTGAAGAGGTGCATGGTGACTTAAAATGCAAAAAGGTTCTGATAGTCGGCGCTGGAAAAATGGGAACTTTGGTGGCCAAAGCACTGGTTGAAAAACATTTAAAAGCAATTGTAGTGGCTAATCGTACTCACGACCGCGCAGTAGAGCTGGCTAAAGAACTTGGGGGATGTGCTATCCATTTTGACCAATTAATGGAGGCTATGGCTGACGCTGATGTTATTATAAGTGCCACTGGGGCACCTCATCCTATTTTAACTCGAGAAAAGGTTGAAGAGGCAGTTCCTTTTGAAAGAAGAAAATCACTGGTCATGGTTGATATTGCTAACCCTAGGGATATAGAGGATAGCGTGGCTGATTTAGGTGTTAAAATTTTCAATATAGATAATTTAAGAGGCATTGCCGATGAAAATCGTAAAATGCGGGAAAAAGAAGCTAAAGAAGCTGAAAATATTGTTAAAAAAGAATTGATTCTTCTGGAAAAATCACTTAAACACATGGCAGTTGAGCCATTAATTTCACAGATTCGGTATGAAATGGAGTTAATTCGACTTAATGAAACCCAAAAGGCTATTAAAATGTTAGGAGACATTAATGGCAAGGAAAAAATAATTGAAAATCTTACTAAATCAGTAGTGGACAAGATATTTTATGATATAGTTTTTAATATTAAATCAGCTGCTGAAAATGAAGATAGAGAAGTTATTAAAGCATGTGAAACTCTCTTTAAAAAAAATAATAATTAAATAATATTTCCTTAAATTCTAATTTTTCTAGTAAAATAAGTTAATTAATCTTATTTTTTAATTATTTCTAAAACTATTCCATTAATTTATTTTCTTTTCTTCCCATCCTTCCCAAAAATCTACTGGTTAAAATGGATAAATATGGGACTAAAACAATTTCTATTAATGTTCCACTTGGTAAATCTAGACTACTCCTCACACTATCTCTTATAAATGGTTCCAAAATTAAAATTATCAAAGCTGTTAAAAAGCATACTATTAAAAATTTTTTGAGACCCACATTTTTAATTTGACCTATAATTCCTTTAAATTCAAATGCCGCTTTAATTTTACCCTTGTGGTATGCCATATTTATTATTGCAGCTTGTAGGAATATAAAACAAACAACAAGCATGGATATGAAAATCATGATTACTATTGGAGTTAAATCTAAGCTGTTATTGTCTCCAAGATAGAACATGATTGGATCTAGCAAAATTAAAAATAGTATTATGGGAATGAATATGTATGTCATAGCTACTGCTGAATCTTTAATGCCATGAAAGAATAATTGTTTTATACGATTGAATGGGGGTAATTTATTTGAGCCTTCTA
>JAUXXK010000206.1 GCA_030681145.1 Methanobacteriaceae archaeon
TCCCTAATGTAGAACCTGGTCAACCGTTATACATACCCGATCATTATAAATACAATAATAAAACATTCATAGTCTCAGATATAACCATGCAAGGATCCCCAGGTAATTGGATAACCACAGTATTGGCCACAACGGATATAAATGTGGTTAACCCTGTAAGTGATTTTGAAACGGTTCAAGCAATCACACGTAAAGCCGTACAGAAATCAGCACCAAAAGCAGGTGTGGTTATGGAAGTAGATGGTAATCAATATGTCGTTCAATTGGTGAATGGTGGTACTGTTGTGAATGTAAAAGGATTCTAGGGAGGTTAATTCCAATATGGTTGATAATATATATTTCAAATTAAGTGATGGAGAAAAAGCCGTCCTTAAAAGAGGAATCTCTCCTGCAGTAGGGGATACAATCCTAATCCATACTGATGAAAATGAGAACTTTATTACACATGGTAAAAGCAGTATCAGTGTTGGCGATGAAGTAATTGTTTTCCTTGATGAAAATAATCAATACTGCGGAGTTAAAAGTGGCCGAGAATTTGATTCATGTGTATTTGTCACTAGTGCTATTGGAAGGAGTGTAAATTATAAAGGGGAAATTTTGAATTTAGGAACATTCAACTTCAATTGGAATGGTACAGATCGTGTTTACCTTTTAGAATCATGTATGCATGACCTAAGTAACAAAGGGTATGCGGATGATAAAATATCAGCTGAAACAATACATGGAAATGTTGACCGACAATATGCTGATAATTCTTCATTTATTTCATCTAAACCTCCCTTAGAACTTACTTCAATCCTAGTTCCGGGTGGAAATCAAGTCACTGTGAAAATAATAGATGTATGGGGAAATAGTATTGGTTGTTTACCACTGTATATTGTATCAATCCAGGTAGATTAAGGTTAATTAAAAAAAAGATATATGATGGTTTTTTTTATAGGCTAAATATCTGTGGTTGGAATATTTTATAATAAAATTTAAGTGCGGAATAACCTTTTAACCTGAATTTATTAGAATCACGACTTATTTTACCATTATTATTAGCTACAATATTTACTTGAATTCGGCTATTCTTAATATTCTTAATCGTGAAAATAGATCTTACTTTTCTTTTCACATTAGGATAATTAACATACATAAACACTTTAACAAACTTGTTACCTTTTTTATAGGCCTTCCAGGATAATTTCCCATAACAATCATATTTTTCGCTCCAAATAACCTTTTGTCCATGGCCTATTACTTTTGATTTGGCAGCATTGACTGGAGCTATGTTTATTGTTGCTGACATGAACACAACTAATGTTAAAATACTTAGTATCATTATTTTTTTATTCTTCAACATTTCATTTGTTCCCCCTTTATGCCTTAATTAGTATTATTTATGGTTATTATCCTATATTTAAGATTTCATTTTTATATTTACGAGATTTTTTATTATGAAATTCAATCCTTCCTTGCGAAAGCTAGGACTATTAATTGTCTTAGCACTAGTTTTGTTTACTTGCTGCAATTTATCTTATGCAGCTGGAACTATTGATGGATATTTTAAGCCCAGCGGGGTTTATGACACAGGCTATAGTTACACATGGTATTATCGTGAATACGTGGAGTATTGTCCTCTTTGTAGTCATTCAAATACTCTTGCGAATAATCCGAAAGGCACAATTGAAGGAGAAATAACATGCGCCTTTTGTGATGCGGATTATTCTGGTGTTACTGGATGGGATAAGGCCCATCGTCCACGTGCAAGACTCACTCGCTACTATGAACCTGAACCCTCTCCTGTCCATGTTGTGGAATCAAAAACTTATAAAGAGATTATCCTGGAGAAGTGGAAAGGTCATAGTAAGCATTTCATGTATTCATGAGCATCCACGGGTGGTCCTTGGAGGATAAACTAAAAAATTATTGGATGACTAAAAAAACACTATTTATTAACATTATTATTGCTATCGCAATCAAAATCTGCTCCAAGGACCACCAATTTATCCTTATTTTTTTCTTACTTATCACAACTTGTGACAATTTGTCACATGCTCAAAAGTTTATTGGGGAGGTGATTACATTAAAAAAGACAATATTCTGGTTTGTAATCGTAATAATTGATATAATGGTCTTATTTTTATTTTTAAACTCTTTGCAGGATTTTTTATATTAATATCAGGAGGATGAAAAAAATGACAATCAAATTACTAAAAGATGAATATGAAGAAATGATTAAAGCCATAAATAAATTTAAAGCAACAGAAAAAAGGCTACCCAATTATTACACTTATAAAAATATCAAAATCTATAAAAAAGAATACACAGAGGCAATTGATAGGAT
>JAUXXK010000225.1 GCA_030681145.1 Methanobacteriaceae archaeon
CTTCAAGTAGGCCAATATGTGTCCCTGTATCCAGCCAAGCCATACCCCTACCTAATAATTCTACTTTTAACTGTTTTCTCTCTAAATATTTCTCGTTAACTGATGTTATTTCCAATTCTCCCCTTTCTGATGGTTTTACACTTTTGGCAATTTCAACTACACTATTATCATAGAAATAAAGTCCGGGTATGGCATAGTTAGATTTGGGGCGAGGTGGTTTTTCTTCCAGTGATAAAACATTGCCTTTATCATCAAATTCTACCACTCCAAAGGATTTAGGATCCTTAACATAGTATCCAAATATCACTGCACCTTCTTGAACTGAAGCGGCTCTTTTTAAAATTTCACTGAATCTGTGGCCGTGGAATATATTGTCTCCTAGTACTAAAGCCACATTATCTTTCCCAATGAACTTTTCACCAACAATAAAAGCTTCAGCTAGGCCACGAGGCGCTTCTTGAATAGCATAAGAAAATGAAACTCCAAAATCACTCCCATCTCCTAAAAGTTCTTTATATTGGCTCAAATCTCTAGGCGTGGAAATAATAAGTATTTCTCTTATCCCGGCCAGCATAAGAACGGATAATGGATAGTAAATCATAGGTTTATCATAAATAGCTAGTAACTGTTTGGAAACAGCTTTGGTAATGGGATAAAGTCGCGTTCCAGAACCGCCGGCAAGTATTATTCCTTTCATTTTTATTTTTCCCCTGTTAATAACTAATTTACAATAATCTCATATAATCTCTTAAAGCATCTTTATAACTTCTAATTTTTGGAAAACCTTCCATTTTCCAGTTGTAATTTTCAAGTACAGAATATTTAGGTCTTGGGGCAGCACTACCAAATTCTTCAGTAGTAACTGGATTAATTTTAATATTCATTCCTGCGATTTTAAAAATTTCTTGTGCATATTCATACCATGAACAGTGATCGGAATTTGTTATATGATAAGTACCGTAGATTGGCTTTTTTATCAGTTCAGCAATAACTTTGGATAAATCAACGGTGTAAGTTGGAGAACCAATTTGATCCGCGACCACAGATATGCTGTCCATTTTTTCAGCTAAATTAAGCATGGTGGTGATGAAATTAGGACCATGATAACCGTATAACCAGGAGGTTCGAACAACGTAAAATTTACTTAATATTTCTTTTACACATACTTCGCCTAAGTATTTTGTTTTACCGTAAACACTCAGAGGATTTGTTTGATCAGATTCTCTGTAAGAAATTCCTTTAGTTCCATCAAAAACATAGTCTGTACATATGTAAACCAGTGCGGCATCTGTTTTGCGACAAGCTACTGCCACATTACGGGTTCCAATAACATTTACTTTATATGCCAGATCTTCATTTGATTCACTACCATCAACATCTGTAAAAGCAGCTGCATGCACTACTACATCTGGATTGATATTTTTAACTGTTTTTATAGTTTTTTCAATATCTGTAATATCGAGTGTATCAATAGTGGTTGTACTGATTTCATTTTCTTTTGATAATATGTCTATTAAATCGTGGCCTAACATGCCTTCTGAACCAATAATAAGTACTTTCATCTTTTTCAACCCGTTTAACAAGTATTTTATTTTATCACTTCTTTAATAAAATTAATGATTTTTTATCTTTTGGGAAATTAATAATAATATTTCAAATTAATTTAAATATTTTATATGTAATATGATGTTTTAAAGGATATGAATTTTACCATAAAAAATGATTATCTCTGTCCCTTATGAATATGAACAAGATGAATTATATTGAAATTATCATGAGAAACATTTACAGCCCGACATTAACAAAGAGTATATGGAAAAACATTATCCTTATCTCAATTTGGTAAGTCAGGAAATTATGTCGTCTTTGGGGCATATAATATCAACTTATTTTTGGAAAAAAGAGGATTAATTAACGGTTTTCAACCTTTTTAGTAAACTAAATAAATTATTTATAAAAACTTAATTTTCATATACAAATTGTTTATCATATGGATCAAATATACTCACATTATAAATTTAAAAAGGACTTGTGTTGATTTTCATGGATGAAAAAAAACTAAAAAAATTAGAGAAAATATTAGAAAAAAGAGGATGTCTCATGAACCATCAAATCAATGTTATGGAACTTAACTTTGAAAAGGAAGAGGATGCGGAATGGTTTGAAAATATTGTTGAGGTCAGTCCTGAACATTCAGCAGTATCTTGCTTAATGAGCATGAAAAGTCTGGGCAATAAACGAACTAGACATAAATTTGTATTCAATATTACAGATATGGATAATTTCATAAGTCTTCTGGATGAGGAATAATTTATTAACTTCTCCATAACATTTTATTGACATTTTAAGTTAATTTTAATGTTATTTAATAAAGGCTGATTCAACTATTTGTTTAGTGCTTGAGGAAATTTTTTTGTCTGTATTCTATTAATTTCTTAAATCAAGTCTTCTACTTTAACAGCAAAATCAAAATCTAAATCAGTTAAACCTCCGACATCATGAGTAAATAAAGTGAGTTCTACTTTACCCGCACCAATGCTCATTTCAGGATCATGTTGCATTTTTTCTGCAATTTTACCTACTTTAACAGCAAAATTCATAGAGCTTGCTAAATCCGTAAAATCAAAAATCCCAACTAGATGATGATTTTCAAATACTTCCCAGTATTCCAACTCTGAGGCTTTTTTTTCTATTTCTCCTGCTTTTAGAAGTTTTGGTGTGCTCATTATATCATCTTGCATTTTTTTTATTATAATATTATATTATATGCTATTAATAATTTCATTTATCTATAAACTATTAAAAAAATAATAATTATCAAATAATAGAAATATTCTATAAAAAAAAATTAAAGGTGTAAATATGCCCCTAGGAATCCTTGCAGCCATTATAGGAATAATTTTAGTAATTATATATATAACAGTTAAATTTGGCAGGTTATACTATCAAGCCACCCGTAAATAATTATTCTTTTCTACCGTAGGCTTGTACATGACCCCATGCCTTTTTGTATTTCTCAAAACCTTTTTTTGAAGAATAAATATCCATATCGTTTCTGGAGAACAATTTCCTATCTTCACCTACCGGACATACTTTAATACAGATACCGCAAGGACTAATATATTTTTCTCTGAGTTTTTTACTTTGCGTTGCACAACTTATTTTATCAATATTTTCTGGAAAATCAGAAGACAGTGGGGGTATGGCCTGCACTGGGCAACAATTCATACACCTTAAACATCGAGTACAAAGATCATCCCCTGGCATTTTATCAGATTTTAATTCGGCAGAGGTGAAAATGGAAGTGAATCTTATCCTTGGACCAAATTCTGGAGTTAAAATAACATTATTTTGTCCAAAAGATCCCATACCTGCAAGATAAGCTGCGTGGCGATGGGAAAAAAAGGCCAATGGTTTTTTAAGAAGCACATCTATATCACCATAACCATCCCTAGGAATATAAATCGATGAAAATCCTTTTTCATTCAAAAATAGAGATAATTCATATGCTTTAGCATCTAAAAGGGAATTAACAGTTTTATAAAGTTCGTGGTAATAAATAGAAGGCGTGGTTTCTAATATAGGGAGTTGTACTGGCAATCCAATTACTATAACTGTTTTAGCTTCGGGAAATATATTCTGGGGCCAGAATTCGGGAGGTACCCATTCTTTAATTTCATGAGGAAGTTTTTGTGGGGGATTCTCCCATCTATCCACTATAACAAAGCCCACCT
>JAUXXK010000232.1 GCA_030681145.1 Methanobacteriaceae archaeon
GATGGCCATAGAAAACATATATTTATTAATAAATACTAATGAAATAAAATAATTGATAAAATTATTTATTAAAATATAAATTTTCTAATAATTGTTGGAGGAGATATTAATGAGAAAATATTTTTTGGATAATTTGCGTTGGATGATAATATTATTATTGTTTCCGTATCATACATTCTTGATATACAATAATATAGGAATAGAATATATAATAATGTCCACGGGTAATACTTTTGCCACTGTTTTCATCTTATTATTCTCTAATTGGTTCATGCAATTATTATTTGCTATTGCTGGAATAAGTACATTTTATGCATTGAAAAAAAGAAATTCATCAGAATATCTTAAAGAGAGAGTTACCAAATTATTAATTCCAACTATAGCAGGGATTATTTTTGTACTTCCAGTGTGGGTTTATTATGGTTTTTTATATAATGGGTATACTGGAAACTTTTTGACATTCTGGCGGAATTTTATTAGCAACTGGTTTGCATTTTTAGCAGATCCTTATGGAAGTGGGTTAGGTCCTCTATGGTTTTTGGTTAGTTTGTTTATTATTTCTTTGTTGGCACTACCTATTATCATGAAATATAGAAATGGGACATGGAGAATTCCATTAGAAAAGATAACTATTCCTCATTTGTTACTATTAATCATACCATTATCTATTGGAAGTTATTTCCTCAATTTTGCCCCCCAAAAAAGTTTGGTTCAATTTTTATTACTATTCCTATTTGGATACTTTTTCCTATCAGATGACGGAATTCAGCAAAAACTGGAAGATAGAAGATGGCCTCTATTTATAACGTTTATTGGTTTAACGGCTATTATAATTCTATCATATTTATATAGTTTAACTCAAGAAATTTCTCCAGGGGCTTCAGTAAATGACCCATTATCAGTAATATTAATTAATACTCTGGTATGGGTGGCAATAATGGGTATTATGGGGATGGGTAAACGTTACCTTGAATTTAAGAATTCAGCTACATTTTATCTTGCAGCAGCATCATTCCCCATATATATCTTCCACATAGCTTGGATTAATATAGCTGCTTATTATATCATTGGGTTTATACCAGGTATGATTGCACTACAAATGGTTTTAATCATGGCCATAAGTTTTGTAATGACTATAGCCACTTATGAATTCGTAAGAAGAATTAAGATAATCAGATTCCTTTTTGGAATAAAGGGCTAAAAATAACCAATTAATCAGGTTTTATCCGATTATAAAGAGTAAAAATTAATTGTTAATATTATTTCACATGAAAACTTTCAATTATAATATCTAAATTAATTTTTTGATTATCAAACTCCTCTGGAGGTATAACCGTACAGGATAAGCTATATATGTATCCCTTTTTTTCTAAGATAATATTTCGGTGCAACTGACGAGTTTGGGTATCATCGCATCCAATTTTATAAATAATTTCATATGCCTCAGTACCATCTACTTTCATGGTTTTCTCTGAGATGACTTCATAACAATATTTAGCTAATTTTTTTTTATTATTCTCTTTAACGCTGCTATATTGCTCTTTTAAACTAAAACTGTTATTTATTTTGTT
>JAUXXK010000259.1 GCA_030681145.1 Methanobacteriaceae archaeon
TTTGAAAATTTATATAGAAACATTTATATTATCATAAATAATCATGTTAATTATCTATATTCAGTATATTCCAATAAAAATTTCATCTTATAATTATTATCTTAAATATATCAAAGGGAGCTAATTCAATGCTTATAACAAGAATTTACTATGCAATTGCGTATTTCGTCGTTTTAATTTTTGAAATAATTAAAGCAGAAATTGATGTGGCTTTTAGAACTATCAATGGTGATGTAAAACCGGTTATTATGGAAATTGAAACCGTTCTAGCTAGACCGATATCTCAAACAATACTTGCAAATAGCATAACGTTGACACCTGGAACTCTTTCAATAGATCTTGATTCTGAAAAAAGGATATTGAAAGTAGCCACAATAGTTAAAAGAGATAAAAAAGCAGTAATTCCATTTGAACATTATATAAAAGGTATGTTGGAATAATCAACTAATCTTTAGATAATTTATCTTGAGAAATTTAATAATAATTACAATTAATTAAATCTTATAAATTTTTATATTGAATTAATAGTGAATTATCAAAGATTTCATTGAATGTCAATTAACAAATTTAATCACAGGAAAGGGATATAATGGACATATTGTTAATTTCTGAGTATATTCTAATGTTTTCGCTGGCCATTTTTGCTTTGGCATCCATAAGAATAGCTACTAAAAAGACTATAGGGATAGGGCTTGTAGGGATTTCTGGATTTAGCATAGCAGTGGCCACAATGTTAATCCTGGTTCAAAACATTTATGGAATTGCTTTTTGTAAAGATATTGCTTATGCGCTTGTAATACTGGGTCCAGTAGGAACTATCGCCTTTGCAAGGGCATTAAGGGGAAGATGAAATGTTAGAAACAATCATTATACTCAAATCAATTCTTTTAATCATCTCATCAATTTTAGTGCTTTTAACCGCAATTGGTATATTGCGTCTTAGTGATGATCTGGATAGGGTTCTTTACGCCAGAATACATATACTAGGAGTGGTAGATGTTGCATGCATTATTGCGCTTTTGGTTCTTTATGAGCCTCTCTTGGCCGTAACTTACTTTATTTTAGCCCCATTTGCTTCACATGCTATTGCCAACGCCCATTATTATGGGGAGGAGAAAAGATGATTGAATATATTTTAATGATAATCGTATTTTTAGGTTCTTTACTGGCCATAATGCAGAGAGACCTATTAAAAGCAGCGATATTGACAGGGATACCTGGCGCCGCCCTAGCTTTCCTTTACCAATATTTATTGGCTCCAGATGTGGCACTTACTCAGGCTATTGTTGGTTCTGC
>JAUXXK010000275.1 GCA_030681145.1 Methanobacteriaceae archaeon
TAATAATTTAAATTATATGCCAAGTATCGTTTTACTTCACCGAAATGTTGATTTGGAAACTCTTAAAGCTGAAAGAGGCGAAAATCAAAGTGAAATGACTGAATGGGGTAACATCGCAGAAATTAAAGATATTCTTGGTAAAAACGGTTTAGTGGCTGTTGCAGGAGGAATTACTCCAAATAAGGTTAATCAAGCCCTCGATAGTCAAGCAGACATCATTGTTGTAGGTAGATACATTATTGGATCTAGAGACGTTCGACGTGCTGCCGAAGACTTCCTAGAACACATGCCTCAAGACCCTGACACTATGCGGCTAGCTCTCGATGAAGATGAGTCTATTTAATCTTTAGTGTATTAAAAACTCAGAATTTTTTTTCTTTTTCATTCTATTTTGTTTTTTTTGCCGTTTTTATATTTTTTAATATGCAAATTTGATCTTTTAGAAATATATTAAAGCTAAATTTTAATAGAATAAAATTCTAATCTTACTTATATAATTCATAATAACTAATTGATTTCGAGGTAATCATCATGATAGTTGGAATATGTGGAAGTCCCAGAAAAAAAGCCACTGATTACGTTCTAAAAGAATCTCTCTCCCTGATGGAAAATAAGGGATTTGAAACCATAAATTATGAAGTAAAAGGAAAAAATATTGGGCCTTGCAAACACTGCGATTACTGTCTGAGAAAAAAAGAATGTTTTCTCAAAGATGACATGACAGAAATTTATGAATTGCTTGATAAAGCCCAAGGAATTATAATGGCAACCCCCATATACAATGGAGGAGTAAGTGGTCAAATAAAGTGTATAATGGATAGATGCAGAGCTTTAGGAGCTGCTGACTACGATTCGTTAAGAGGAAAAATAGGTATGGGTATTGCTGTAGGTGGTGACCGATCTGGTGGTCAGGAACTGGCCTTGCAGCAAATTCACACATTCTATATATTAAGTGGAGTAATTCCCGTGAGTGGAGGATCATTTGGAGCTAATCTTGGAGCATGTTTATGGTCTAAAGATACTTTAGAAGGAGTAAAAGAAGATAAAGATGGTTTAAGAACCTTAAGAAAAACCGTGAATATGTTTGCAAGATATTTAGAAACTTACAATCCAGATACTCATCGAAAACCATGATCATTAAATATTTTTTAATATTAATTTTTTAATATTAAAAAATATTAAAGATAGCATACATGAATAACAAAATTCCAAGAATTTTTATTCATAATTAAAATAAAAAATGATAATCGATAAAATTAAGCAAGTTTATAAACTAATATTCTAAATAATATCTATTCTAATATAATCAAGTTTAATTAAATTTTATTTATTTTAAGAAATCATGAAATTATCATTTTTAGACTATTGATACCTGGTGATTCAATGAGTAAAAGTAATGGAGCAGCGAAGCTACTTAGAGGTAGTTCTATTATAATGATTAGTAATCTCATATTCAGAGTTGGAGGTTACATATATCGAGTTTTAATGGCAAGGCTCTTGGGTCCTGAAGGTTATGGTCTTGTTGGGCTAACTTTGCCTTTTCAAGGTATTTTCCAGATACTTTCTGCTGGGGGCCTTCCCCCCGCAATTGCAAAATATGTATCTCAACACTATGCCCTTGGCGAAGAACAGATGGCAAGACAAGTAGTTTTCACTTCTTTGAAGCTTATGATGTTTTTGGGTATTTTCTTTTCTTTAGTAATATTTTTTACAGCACCAATTCTAGCCAATGATTTCTTCCACAAACCACTGCTAACCTACCCTCTTCAAGCTGTGGCATTGATAACTCCTTTCAGTGTTATTGTGGGCGCATTTAGAGGAGCATTCCAAGGTCTTTACAAAATGGAATACATTGTAGCCACACGTGCCGTAGAACAGATTTTTATGATAGTTTTTGCGGTTGTTCTGGTTTCAGTTGGATTTTATGCCGCAGGAGCAGTAATTGGTACAGCACTGGGATTTTTAGCTTCGGCAATCTCAGCATTAATAATATTCCGCAAGTATTTATACAAATATCTCCCAAAGCCCGATCCAGAAAATAAATTCAATTTTAGACAAGAAATAGGACTAATGAAAGTTCTTTTAAAGTTTTCTATACCCGTAATCATAACAGCTCTTTCTGAAATGGCCATTTATGATGTTAGTATATTTGTAATAGGTTATTTTATGGCAACCAAGTTTGCTAGTTATTATACCACAGCCGACCCAATAGCAAGGCTTCCCCTAGTTATATCTCTTTCTGTAGCTACAGCAGTTCTACCTGCAGCATCAGAAGCATTTAGTCTAAAAAATAAAGAGTTGTTGGCTACATACGTAATTCAGTCTTATCGTATAGTTATTTTAACTGTGTTTCCTCTTTGTGTGGGGATAGCAATATTTTCATTGCCGTTAATGAGCCTTTTATTTGGTAGTGAGTTTGTTTTTGGTGCGGGGGCTTTGAGCATACTTGTAATGGGAATGGCATTTTACAGCCTCTTTATGACATCTTCCAGTATCGCTCAAGGAATAGGGTATCCTCGACTCCCCATGTATATACTTTTAGGAGGTACCGTGATTAATATAGCCTTAAACGTCATTTTTGTTCCTTTGTTTGGTATTGAAGGAGCAGCGTGGGCAACTACCATTTCAGCTTTTATTATTATGATAGTTATTTTGTGGAAAACCTTTTCATTAACTCAGATTAAACCCCCATACCTTTCTTTTCTTAAAATAGGTGTTGCATCAGCAATCATGGGATTAGGAATAATATTTATCCCTCAAAGCATCGCAGGGCTGATTATAGCCATTATAATTGCTCCAATAATATATATGATAGCCTTCACACTTTTAAAAGGATTTGAACAAAGGGACATTCGCATGATGCGCCGTATAGGAACAAAAATAGGTCCATTATCTAGTATCAGCGAAAAATTGGTTAAGTTTATAGAAAAGTATTCCATATAATAACTAAGAGGTTTTATCATGACCCGGGCTCGCAAAGCAGAGTACAGTATAAATATCAATGGCAAAAATATGCTCATGGACCGCCGCAGGTTTGAGCTTTTAAAAAAGATTCAAAATTGTGGATCTATTATGAATGCATCCAAAAAAACAGGAGTTCCTTATAGAACTGCCCTGAAATACATTGAAGTAATGGAAGAAACCCTGGGGCATGGAGTAGTTCTCACAACTAGGGGGGGTCGTGGGGGTGGAGG
>JAUXXK010000276.1 GCA_030681145.1 Methanobacteriaceae archaeon
ATCCACCAAGATGTTAAGCTAGAATCCTCTTCCTGGCTGAAAGATGCTCATAAAATACTAGATAAGTTACCTAATATGGGTGTGGCCGGTGTGGCCGGGATGTCAATTAAAGGAAAAAATCATTTAGAAAAACAACGTAACATCATAAAACACGAAGTTCCTCCCAAAAAATGGGGTAATCCCATTGAAAACCCAGAGGAAGTAGAAACCGTGGATGAATGTTTGTTTATTATCCCTAAAGAGGTATTCCAACAGATAGAGTTTGATGAGGAAACTTGCCCTGGATGGCACCTGTACGGTGTGGATTACTGTTTAACCGCTCGAGAAAAAGGTTTTAAAGTATTTGTAATACCTTTAAGTGTTTATCATCTCTCAGCACATTCTGGGGATGAAAATCCTCTTAAAACTGTAATTAAAATGGGTTATCACCCGGAAGGATACTATAATATCCTAAAAAAGGTGATGAAAAAACATAACCGTAATTTTAATAAAATATACACCACCTGTGGTGACTGGAGTACCAGTACACCTCTCATTATCCAGAGAGCATTATTAACCTTCCGCCTAGGAATAAATTATTTAAAACGTAAAATAATGAAATAATTGATAAACAAAACACCATCCATTAATAAATAATATTGATTTTAAATAAAAACAAGTGATATTATGAAAGTCTGCTACTTTGGTTCCTATTTACCCTCTTATCCCCGCCACCGCATTATCATTAAGGGCCTGGAATCTTTAGGAGTTGAGGTGTGTGAAGTAACTGATTCTTCCCAGATACTTTTACGTTACCCTAAAATGGCCCGTGAATTTTTTGCTCAAGAAGACTTTGATGTTATAATCGTGGGGGAGGCAAGTAATTACGTGCAACCTCTGGCTATTCTACTAAAAAAGATTAGTAATAAACCTCTGGTTTTTGATACCTATGTATCCCTCTATGACACCAATAAAGATAGGGGTGTCCATCAAAATCCTATTTTAAGAAAATTATTCTATTATTTGGATAAGTACAACTGCCAGTACTCAGACTTGGTGCTGCAGGATACTAATAACAGTGCCCAGTATTTTCAGGACACATTTAATATCCCGTCAAGTAAGTTCCGCCGTCTTCTTATTGGGGCTGAGGATGATCTATTTTATCCAAGAGATGTGATAAGAGATGATGATAAGTTCAAGGTTTTATTCTACGGCACATACATCCCTTTGCATGGTATTGAATATATTATAAAGTCGGCTAAATTATTAGAAAATGAAAATATTGATTTTCAATTAATTGGTAATGGCCAGACTTTCTCTGATATTAAAGCTCTTAAAGAAGATTTGAATTTATCCAATGTTTATTTTACAGATATGGTACCTTACACTGATCTGCCGGACTATATTGCGAAATCAGATGTATGTCTAGGAATATTTGGAGGTACAGAGAAATCTATGAGAGTTATACCCACCAAGGCCTACCAGATACTGGCCATGGGAAAACCATTGATTACTGGAAACTCACCAGGTGCTAGAGAATTACTAGTTAATGATGAGAATGCTGTTTTATGTGATATGGGTAGTGCAGAAAGTTTGGCTGAAAGTATTTTGAGACTTAAAAATGATAAAAAACTTAGAGATAAATTGGGCCTTAATGGGTTTAAACTATTTAAAAAGAGCTTATCTCCAGAGAAGATTGGGGAAGAGATGTTGGGTATTTTGAAAGAGGTTATTTAGTTATTATTTTTTAATTTTAAAAAAAAATGTTAAATAATTTTATTAATTCATAAAATTCAAATTTTATGTTTTTTAAATAAAATAAATTTCGTAATTAGTTAATTTAAATTAATTTTTTTTAGTTGTACAACCAAAAGTATTGTGAAACTACAACTTAATTAGTTGTTATTTGTTATCTTCTATACATTGCTTATATACAACCATATTCCTTTTAACAACTTTGTCCCAATCAAACGTCTCCAGAACCATTTGCCTTGCATTATAGGCCATCTCATCTCTTTTGGGGTTTTCCAGAATATCTATTAAAGCATGTCCCAATTGTTCTTCTTTATAATCAACCACTCGGCCAACATCATTATTTATCCATTCAGATATTCCGCAGTAACTGGTAACTACCACTGGAGTCTGGCAGGCCATGGCCTCAACCACCACATTTCCAAAAGACTCGTAATGGTCCCTTGAGGGTAGTACAAATATATCCGCATCCACATATGCTTCCAATTTATCATTTTCATAAAGTGGTCCGGGTATAACCACCGAATCTTGAAGGCCCAATTTTTCAACCATTTTATATATCTCAGGAAGATAATGATCATCAGGACCCGCTATAACCAGTACCATTGAATCTGAAGATTTGGAAATGATTTTAAAAGTTTTAAGGAGCAAATCGATTCCTTTTCTCTCATGTAACCGGCTTAAATAAAGAATAATATTTTTATCATTGTTTATACTCATTTTTTCCCGGAAAATGCCTGTTGGAGGTAGTTTTTGATAAGTTTCCAGGTTAATACCATTGGGAATCTCCACCACATTATCCATATTTAAATCAGCAAATACAGATGAATATTGGCTGGCCTCAGATTTAGATGATGCTATAATCTTACAGGAATTATTTATAATTGATTTACCAACTAGTTTATCAAATATCTCTTTTTGACGGCTTTTTATCATGGTTAGGGCCGAGCCACGTGGTTGGATAACATAAGGAATATTATATTTAACTGCGTAATGATGAATTATGGCTGCAAGAATAGTCCTATGTTCGTGTATATGAATAATATCAAAACTTTTAAGTTTTTTACGGGCCACCAAGGGCAGATAATAAGGAACCGGAAAATTCAATCCTCCAGCCAGAAACATAGATAAATTACGGAAGTAATATGTTTTAATACCATCCACATCCACCGGGACATTTTTAGGGACGTTTAATCGTTTTTTGAAGCCATCTGTAGTGTAAACAGTTACTTCATGGTTTTGATTTGCCTGGCCCTTGGCTATTTCATATACTGAACGGGGCGGGCCACCTGCCTCCCAGGATGGTTTAAAAAAAGGTGTAACATGGAGTATCTTCATACAATATTCTCCTTTAAATTTATTGGATGAGTTTCTCCAGTGTTTTTTCAAATTTATCCGTGATTAGATTCCAGTCGTTATTTTCCACAAATTTACGGGCCTTTTTACCTTCACTTTTAATGGTTCCTTCATCTTTCATTTTCTGAGCCAGTGCTAGTACGTCATGGGCCCCATTAACATATTGTAATCCATGACCTTCACCAAATTCCATGCTTATTCCAGGTAGTCTGGTGACAATTACTGGTTTTTCCATGGCCATGTACTCATATATCTTGATGGGTACAATATCCTGCATAATTTCCTCGTCCTGATGGGCAGGTAATAGACATATATCAGCAGCAGCTGTGAATTCCGGAATACGGTCATAAGGTTGTTTTCCAGTGAGGATTAACTGATCCTTTAAGTTGTATTCATCACGGATACGCACCAAATCGTCATAGGCATCTCCATCACCCACCACCACTATCTTAATATTGGGATATTTTTCCTTATTTTTACCCAGATCAGTGGCCAGTTCCGTCATACCCGCGAAGTGATAAATCCAGCCCATGAAGAATAATACAGTATCCTCTTCTTTAATATCGTATGTTTCCCTGAGATTTGATGCATCCAAATCCGGGTTGAATTGTTTCAAATCAATTCCAGCATCTATTAGTATGGTTTTTTCCGGATCAGCACCTAACTCCATAGCCAGTTGAGATAATCTTTTATTAATGGTTATAACCAAATCAGAGCGGGCCAGAGTACGTTTTTTAATGTTTTTACCTAGGCTCTGGAATATTTTCTCTGGTATTAATGCATAGAGTACATCTATGAGATAATAAATGAATGGTATGTTGTGTTTATTGGCAGCTTTGGCCGCTATATTAGCATTTAAAAGACCAAATGCGATTATCACATCTGGTTGGAATTCATTAATCTGTCTATCGATTTCTTTACCATGGAAATAGGGTATAGACACATAATCAAGGAATGGTATTTGGATAATTGATGGTCGGATAACCTGGACTTTTGCCCGTGGATTTACCTTATGCACATGATGGTAAACTTTCCGGTCCACTAAAAAACCTGGACTTTTACTGTCCTTTCTTCTCCAATCAATACCATAATCTATTACACGTATTTGGTGGCCTTTAACTGATAATCGGTCCATT
>JAUXXK010000277.1 GCA_030681145.1 Methanobacteriaceae archaeon
TTTCTTTTATTTAGAATTTAACTTAATATAAGAAAATAAATTTATATATTTAATTTTAACTTCTGGTCTGTTATTTTAATAAAAGGAGATTTAAATAAGTGCAACACATAAAAAATTTGACGGAAACTCAAATATCAAATATTCCACTTGCGGGATACATTTCAATAATTCACAGAACACATATGATGCACTTAAATCATGAAATGAAAGATTTAAACATCACTGCGGGGCAGTTTCCATTTTTAATGGAATTATATCGTAAAGAAGGAATCACTCAGGATGATATGGCTGTTCATTTCCACATAGACAAAGGAACCGTGGCCCGTGCCTTGAAGAAAATGGAAGATAATGAAATAATTTATCGTCAAATAGACCCAAAAAACAGAAGAAGGTATCTAATCTTTTTAACTCAAAAAGGAAAAAAAGCAGTCTGCAAAATAAAGGATATCGATAAAGAATGGGAAAATAGGGTTTTGGATGGCCTTTCAAATTCAAAACGAGAAGAATTGCTCAGAATTCTAAAAGGACTAGCAGTAAAAAGCATGAAAAATGCCAGAGAAAACGGAGTTAATTATCATGAATGCTAATAATAAGAAAAAAGAAAATGCCGGAGTGGCCAGCAGAATTTCATTAATCACAGGAGACCCTAAGAAAGCTATAAGAACTCTTTCTGTCCCTATGGTTATTTCCATGTTTCTTATTATGGCCTATAATCTAGCCGACAGTATATGGGTGGCAGGATTAGGATCAGATTCTCTGGCTGCATTAGGATTCATAACTCCTTTATTTATGATAATTATTGGTTTGGGTAATGGTCTTGGTGCAGGGGCTAATTCTCTTATTGCCCGATCTATAGGTGCCAAGGATAAAAAAAGAGCAGATAACGCCGCAATGCACTCTATCTTGATTACGGTGGTAATTTCTATTGTGGTGCCTGTGGTTTTGCTGATTTCATTAAAGGATATTCTCCTGATAATGGGAGCTGGATCCACAGTTGATCAAGCAGTTCAATATGGTCAGATTGTATTTGGTGGGATGATATTTTTACTATTTTCCAGTGTGGCAGCTAGTATTCTAAGATCTGAAGGTGATGTAAATCGGGCCATGTATGCCATGGTTGCAACAGCAATACTCAATATAATCATTGATCCAATTTTCATATATTATCTGGGATTAGGAATAGCCGGAGCAGCATGGGCTACACTGCTTTCTTCTGCTATTTCCAGTTTCTTAATTCTATACTGGCTAGTTATAAAGAAAAATACTTACATTAAATTATCCTTGAAAGAATTTAAATTCAGTCCCAAAATCATCAAAGATTTATTGAGGGTGGGTTTACCGGCCAGTGCAGAAACTCTGGTTATGTCAATTTTATCCATAATTCTCAATGCCATGTTGGTAATAGCTGCCGGAACCGATGCAGTGGCAGCTTATACTGCCGGATGGAGAGTAGTTATGATGGCATTGATTCCTCCAATAGGAATTGGTACCGCAGCAATTACAGTTGCGGGTGCTGCATATGGTGCTAAAAAATTTAAAAATTTATCAATAGCATTTAATTATTCAATTAAACTGGGAATCGGGATAGGACTTATCATAGGAATTATAAGCTATATATTTGCACCTAGTATTGCCACAATATTCACATATTCTCCTCAAAGTGCCCACTTAGCTCCAACTATAGCAGAATTCTTAAGAGTAATGTGTCTCTTCTATATTACAGTACCTTTAGGAATTCTGGCCAGTTCAGTATTCCAGGCCATGGGAAAGGGTTTAACTTCCTTGATTATAACAGTAATTAGGGAGGTTGCTTTTATATCTATACTCGCATATTTATTCACATTTGTGTTCAATATGGGAGAACAAGGTGTATGGTGGGGTATTGTGATTGGTGGAGGTATGGGTTGTGTATTTGCATATATATGGGCTATGATGTTTATTAAACGGCTGAAAAAGAACTATGAACCAACCACTGCTTAATAGATTCAATACAAAAACTCCCAGTTAATAAACTATGGATAATTAAGGTAAAATAATGATTCAATATAAAATATTTTACTGAAAGCCTGGGTAAGGTGAAGGATTATGAAATTGAATGGTAAAATCCTTACCTTTTTGATTTTTTTATTAAAAGAGAAAAATAATTATTCTAAATCACAAAAGAATGATTGAAACTACTTTTTTTTTTTATTTGATTAAAATATTATCAACTACTGAGTTAATAAATTAAAATATCATCAACTACTGAGTTAATAAATTAAAATATTATATTTGATATAAATAACTTTTATTCTAATTCAACATCAACAAGTTTTTTAATATGTTCTATTGAATTTTCCACAGAATCTGCATCTATTTCCATAATAAATACGCCTTTAGAACAAACTTCAACGCAGCGACCACAGCATCTGCATTTTTCAATATCTATTACTACTTTTTCATTGTCCATGGTGATAGCATCCACAAAGCATATGTTATCACCACATTTTCCACATCCTATGCATAAATCTTGATTAAATTTTATCCTTGCACCAATCATAGGTGCAAAACTTTTCCCCATATTTTCAGGAAGATCCGGAGCCATTTTCCACAGACAACAACAAGGACAGCAGTTACATATGGTTAAAAGATCTTCTTTTGGGCCAGTATTTAACCAGAAACTATCTAACTTATTTCGACCAACAATATGTACCAAACCGGCTTTCTGACATTTACTAACGTGTTCCATAGCTTCTTGTGGTGTAACGGGTTTCCCTAATTTAGGAGAAATTTTCTTACTTCCTTTTCCCAGAAATAAACATCCTAAATTGTGGGGATAATCACTACAATCACTACAAACTCGGCATATGCAAGAATTCATAATAAAATGATATTTTGACTTCATTATCATTTCCTTTAAAATCTGGCTGGGAAGTACGGTATCTTCCTGAGAAACATTTATATCTTTATTGATTACAATTTCTTCGATTTTATGAGGTGGATTAATGATTCCATCTCTTGGCAATACCAATAAATCGTCACCCTCAAAAAATAATTTATTCACCATCCCGGCCAGCGGGGGCACTTTTTTACATGCTTTGGCCAGCAAAAAACGGGTTTTAAAAGTATTTTTAATGATAAGGACACTGAAATCTGAAAATGTGATTCGAGACATATCATTTCTCCATGTATTATAAAATAAGTATAATATTCTTAAATTAATTTTGATGATTTTAATTGGTATAATATATTAATGTCTTAAATTTTTGCTGATATTTATTATACTTAATTTTCAGTGAATATATATTTTTTAGAAAAAATAAATTTTTAAATTATATCAAACCTAAGATAAACCTTTGCTATAAATTTTAAGGTTAATTAAACAATTTAATTCATTATAAAATAAATAGAATTAAAGCCTATTTACGGCTTCTTCTATTCTTTTTAATGCCTCTTTAAGGATAACTCGTGGGCAAGCTATATTCATTCTTACAAAACCGCTGCCTTCTTCTCCAAATATAAAACCATCATTTAAACCTACTTTGGCTTTTTTCAGCATGAAATTTTTCAGTTCAGGATTATCTAACCCTAATTTTCGGCAATCTAACCATATGAGATAAGTTCCTTGAGGTTTAATGACTTCAATAGATGGAATATTTTTTTCTGTATATTCTATTAGGAAGTCCAAATTTTCTTTAATATATACCATAACTTGGTCTAACCATTCATCACCATGACGATATGCTGCTTCAAGGGCGGTAAGCCCAAAAAGATTTGGAACAGGAACCATTCCATTTTGAATATTTAAAAAATTATCTCTAAGTTTTTTATTAGGGATTATTATGGATGAAGCATCTAGGCCGGCTAGATTGAATGTTTTACTGGGGGACATGCATATTATACAATTTTGCTCAAATTCTTTAGAAATTGTAGCAAATGTTGTATGATGGTTGTCATCAAAGAGAATTTCACAGTGAATCTCATCTGATATCACCACAGCACCATTGGAAATGGCAATTTTTCCAAGTTTTGTTATTTCTTCTTTAGTCCAGACACGCCCCACGGGATTGTGAGGATTACAAAATATTATGGTTTTTATTCTACTGGGATTGCTTCCTAGACCACTATTTGGACTGAATTTTGTTTCAAGATCATCAAAATCTATTTCATATTTTCCATCTATCAGTTTAAGCCCATTATTTACTATTTGACATCCGCTATTGGTAACAACTGGGAAAAATGGATAATAAACTGGTTGTTGGAGTATAACTTCATCACCCGGGTGTGTTAATGATCTAATTGCGATATGTAGTGCAGGGACTACTCCAGGAGTAAATATGACCCATTCTGGATGAATTTCCCAATTGAATTTATCTTTCATCCTTTTTACAACTGCATCCACAACTCTCTTTCCGGGACGGGTGTAACCATAAAATGGATGACTTACTCTTTCTTCAAGGGCCTTTTGAATGGGTTCAGCCACTGGAAAATCCATATCTGCAACCCATAATGGAATTAAGTCATCTTCTCCAAATACTGTATCAATCATATCCCATTTTAGACAATCTGTCTCTTTTCTGTTGCATACCTGGTCAAAATCATATATCACTTTAATACCTCTTAAATTATCTTCAGTTTCATATTATACCTTTTATTTTACATATTTTATAAAAACTTAACTATTGTTATATCTTGTAATATCAGTTATATTTATTTTTAGATTTTAAGCAATGATAAAAATTTTAGTAAATCTTTAAAAACAGTATAATAATGGCTATTTTATATCAAATTCCACGGATTTTCATAATGAGGTTTTATTGTATGAATTTTTTCTATTAATTCTGTATCAAAAATATCTTTACTCTCTAAATTAGAGCTTAAATAACCTAAATCTTTTAATATCGGCAGAAATTTCAGAGTTGAATTAATATACTCTTCAGGAAGACTAGAACAGTATTTTGGTGAAATTTTAAATGCATTTAGAGCAAATAAATTATTTTCTAATCCTAATTCTGCACTGGCAATTTTTGATGTTTTTATTGGAAATTCTCGGATCATATTGCAGATATTTTCGTGAACCATTAAAAATTCCTTTACAAATTCCCTCTTTTCATCTAAAATCTCTTCTTTTATAGTAATCCCATAACTGGGGTTGTAATGCCATAGTTGTTCTGGAGGAATTATAACTTTGCTTGAAGCTATTGATGATGCGGCCACAGCCATAGCAGGAGTTCCCACACCCGCATCTATTTCTCCATCTTCTAGTGCATAGGGTATTAAATCGGCCCAACCATAGTTTTTGATTTTAATATTATGATTTCCGATTATTTTTTTAATTATAACATCGTGTATACATCCTCTGGATGGAACACCAATAGTTTTTCCATCGAACTGTGAAATTATTTCATTAATATCTTTTTTAGAAGTATAAGACTCATATTTTGCCGAGGCCACCATAACTGTTCCTTCCACATGTCCCCCGGCTATACACTTTAGACCTATACCTTTATTTATTCCAATCATGACTGGAGGAAGGCCTATATATCCTAAATCTATTTCTCCAGAATCAAACCCATCTATCATAGCTGGCCCTGTTGCATAGAGCTGCCAATCAATTTTTTCTCCACATATTTCTTTATTTAAATTTTTTATAATGAGTGAGGTGTGGTATATTGTGGATAGGTAACCAATTTTCACCTTAACCACCGGCAATGGTTTGGAATAT
>JAUXXK010000282.1 GCA_030681145.1 Methanobacteriaceae archaeon
ACTCATCGGATTGGGAGTGCCTGCACTTTTCATATCTATACCTGTTGAAAAAATCACAAGCAGCATAGATGCTCCAGCCATGGTTTTAATAACCATATTCTTATTAATAATGCTTAAAAAAGACATGAAACTTACAAGAATTAGTGGAATAATTTTAATTGCAATTTATATTGCTTATATGGGAATAAGAATATTTTTAACGGGGTAAATATATGTATAAAAAAGTATTGGTTACAAGTACTGGGGAATACCTTAATGAAATAATTGAACATACTCTTAATTTAGTAAATGAAAATCAAATGGAATTAATAGGCCTTTATGTGGCAGATACATCTGCACCTTTCTTAACTCCTACTAAAATCAAAGAAATGATGACTAAAGAGCTTGAAAATAGAGGAAAAGATGTTTTAAATGAAATGGAAGAAGAGTTTAAAAAGTCTAATCAGGAAATAATTTATAGGCCTATGCTTGAAAAAGGAGATCCTGCCGAAAAGATTGTTAAAATAGCAGAAAAAGAAGACGTGGAAGTTATAATTATGGGAACCGGTAAAAGTAAGATAGATAAGCACTTTCTTGGAAGTGTATCTGAAAAAGTGGTGCATTCCGCACCTTGTACTGTTTTACTAATAAGGACCAAACAAAAATATGGATCATATGAATAATCTCTTGATTATATATTCAAAATTATAATCCGGTTTATTAAGTTATAATCCAATTTATTTTAACCAAGGTTTATTAATACAAATTTAGTTAATAATATTCCATTTAACCAAGAATTATTAATACAAATTTAGTTAATAATATCTTTTTAATAATCCGTTTTAAATATACTAATTTTTATTCTAGAAGTGTTATACACATTCTTTTTATTAATAAAAGCCATTCCTAATATTATACTATCATCTAACATATCGAACACCATAATATTTTCTCATGTAGATATATTGTTCCGTGATTTTTTTTAAATCAATCTAAATTTATTATTTTTATATTTAACCATTTATTGACCATTATTTCTTTCTTATTTTTGAATTATGGTCCAGAATTTGTAAGGATTAAATAGATAAAAATATATTGATTTTAAATTAATATAGATTATATTAATTTTCACTTTTTAGCTCTGATATCTATGAACACTAGGACCTTAACCAAATCGCAAAAAGATGCAATATGCCACTATAAAGGCCCTTTAATAATTATAGCCGGTCCTGGTGCAGGTAAAACATGGGTACTTATCCAGAGAGTGGCCTATCTTATAAAAGAACATGGTGTTGATCCGGGAAATATATTACTAACTACTTTCACTAATAAAGCCGCGGACGAGTTGAAAGCCCGTTTAAGTAGTGAAGTTGGTGAGGATGCCAGTAAAGTTCATATATCTACCATTCACTCTTTTTGTAAATCAATTTTAAAAAGTTACCCTGAGTACCATGACCTAGGCAGTGGTTTTGATGTTCTGGATGACGATTCTCAACTAATGTTTTTGCGAAATAACCTGGAGGAATTCGGATTCCGTGAAGACCGTTTAATGGATCTTATGAATTTTTACAATAAATGCGGTGAAAACGAGGTTGACCCCGTTATTTTAATTGAAAAAATCAAAGAGACTTACCCCAACAACAAAACCTATCTAAAGGCTGGTCTTTCCTATAGAAAATATCTGGAGCTGTTAAATAAACACCAGAAAATTGATTTTTGCGGTTTGCAAATAGTTGTTAGAAATATTTTGGAAAACAGTGAATCCATATTAAAGGAATTAAGAAATAAATATAAATTCTTACTGATTGATGAATACCAGGACACCAGCCCCATTCAGGACAGGATTTTTGAATTAATATCCCAACCTGAAAACAATATCTGCGTGGTAGGTGACGATGATCAGAGCATTTATTCTTTTAGGGGGGCCAATATCCAGAACTTTGTCCGTTTCCCTGAAAAATACCCAAGTGCTAATGAGGTAAGGTTGAATAAAAATTTCCGCTCCACCCAAAATATAATTAAAGCTTCAGAAATGTTCATGGGTAAGCATCGGCTTATAAAAAAAGAGATCAAACCATGGCGTAGTAAAGGAAATGACATGGTGCTATTGAAAAACAGTACCAGTACCGAAGAAGCACGACAAATCGTGAAGCTAATCCATGATATGAAAGAACATGGAATCATACCACATTATGGATACATAACTCTTCTTTTTAGAAGTGTGAAAAATCATGCCGGGGCCGTGGTAAGGGAACTCAAAAAAGAAAAAATTCACTTCACTATACGTGGAGATAAATCATTCCTCAAAAGAGACGATATACAAGCCATGCTATACCTCATGCATTACGTAGATGATAAAGAGTATGGAAAGAAATTCAAAACCCGCTGGGGCCGATGGTGGGATACCAGTTTATTAACCCATGAATTTATGAAAATCTCACTTGAGACTGTGGAAAAACTCAAAGCAATAGAATATGAAACCGATATAAGCACCCTCACCAAATGTGATGATTTTAATAAAATAGACATCAACAACCAAGATGATATAGAAAAATTAGTGGCCCTGAATAAATTCAAAAAGGAATTAAAAAATAATCAGATGGATGTTTTGTCTATATTCTACAAGATTCTTGATATTTCCACATACTTTAGACGGTTAACTCTTGGAAACCATCCTAATAGAGAATTGACAAAGAAACAATCCATAATTAAGGAGAAAAACGAAGATATCCTCTTTAACCTCTCAAAGTTATCTGGAATAATAAAGCGCTACCAGGAAATCACCAAGAGTCCTTCACTGGAGGATTTTCTTAAATTCCTCTTTAACCTGCCTAAAAAATTACAGTACGACGAGGAGATGTTAGAAGATCCCCGTTCTGTGAAAATCATGACCGTGCACCAGGCTAAGGGACTGGAATTCCCTGTGGTGTTCATATGCGGCGTATCCAATAAAAAGTTTCCACTCAAAAACAACCAGAGGGACCCTTTACCCATACCCACAGATCTTCTTAAATTCGTTCCAGGCGGTCAAATTAATGAAGAAAGGCGTTTATTTTATGTTGCTATGACCCGGGCCCAAGACAACCTAATCATATCCCCTGGTGGTGAAAAATCAGAGTTTATTGATGATATTGAAGAATTCTCAGATGTTGATACCCTTATAGAAAAATGTGAAGAGCGTGAAGTAGTTAAAACACCATTACAGGTTTCTTTTTCATCTATAAGTACCTATGAAACATGTCCCTTCCGCTACAAGCTGATATATTATTACCTCTTTGAGTACCAGCCCACTCTAAAACAAAAGTATGGTACTATACTGCACCACTGCCTAAACCGTATTCATCAGGCCATGCAAAAAGGAGAAGTGGTTGACCAGGAAAAAATACAGGGCATGGTAGATAAATCATGGGCACCCCTTGATGGGGATGATGATGAGGACCAGTTTTATAAGGCCCAATTAGTGGATAAATTAGTTTACTATTACACCGACATGAAAGATTATATTAAAGAAGTATTCTCTTCTGAGGAACCCTTCGCCATGTTTAAAGAAGATATACTTATTACCGGAAGGACCGACTTAATCATTAAAAATCCCCACGGAGAGATTGAACTGGTTGATTTCAAAGCCCGGGGAGAGTCTGCTCTTGAAAGACTGCAGGTGGGGTTGCAACTTAAAATCTATGAATACGGCCTCCATAAAAAATATAAATTCGAGCAGATGTGTGCCTATCACTTTGATAACAATAATAGAAGCTATTATCCCCCTGAAAAAGATTTCAAGGCCATCGAAGAACATATTCAGGATATTTGTGCAGGTATTAAAAGGGAAGATTTCCCGGCCACTGTGAGTACCCGGTGCGCCAACTGTTTTTTTAGTTTCTGCTGTGAGGATATGCTACCCTGAGTTGTTTTTTAGGTAAATATGGTAGGGCGATGAAAAATTAAATGAGTTATGGAACAGATAATTTTAATTTTTTATTATATATTAAATTAATAAATTCTATTGATTCCATTAAC
The DNA here is from genome assembly GCA_030681145.1 of Methanobacteriaceae archaeon. Classification (GTDB taxonomy): domain Archaea; phylum Methanobacteriota; class Methanobacteria; order Methanobacteriales; family Methanobacteriaceae; genus JAUXXK01. The sequence continues at coordinate 3,997 of JAUXXK010000282.1, forward strand.
TTTATCAAAATCAGAGTCAAAAGAAACTATTTTGGATATATTGAAAGTCTTCATAATCTCCACAGACACTGAATCTGTTAAGGAGAGCGTTCCATCATATTTTAAAAATGTATTAATTGCACTATCATAATGTGATAAATCCGAGTCAACTATTTTGCAGTTATCCTTAATGGTATCGTAAATCATTTTACCGGCTTTTCCCCCAGCTCTACTTCCTACAATGGTAACTGCCTCAGATATTATTAGGCCAGATACCATTTTTTGAGATTTTTCAAGCTTAGGAATTAATTTCAATGCTTTAACATGCCACTGATCATTTTCCAGTATAAGGGCAATGAAGAAAGATGAATCAATAAAGATCAAATTTCTTCTCCCCTCTGAAGCTTCTTCTTGAGCTCAACTGCATCGGTAGGTTCAACTTTTACCATTCCTGCAACATCCTGGAAACTTACTTTCTTACGAAATATAATTTCAGCCCCATTTTCTGTGGGTTTCCATTCTAAAATATCGCCTGGGCCTATATCGAATAGTTTTCTTATTTCTGATGGCACCACAGTTTGGAACCCATTAGAAATTTTAGTTGTTGAAGTCATTCTATCACCACTTTGAATGTATGTTTTTCAAAGTATTTATGTTTTTCAAAGTATTTTGAAATCATAAAATGTGTGGAAAATAAAACTAAATAATCTATTTTTTAAGTAATTAAACTGTGTTTAAGTTATTTAAAGTAAAATTAATAAGATAAAAATAACTGATTAACTAAAAAACAATAGATAATCTCTGGAACACTTAAAAAAAAAGTGAACCCCCCAATAATAATTAAAATAAAATAATAATTTATATTACCGCCAGTTCCCCTGCTGAGGTAATTTCCAGTTTATCCTTGGCAATGAATCCCATTTCCCGCAATTCACGGATGTGATTATAGGTCATTCCACGGCTAATTCCAATTTTAACTGCTAATTTTTTTACAGAAGATTCTCCTATCTGTAATTCTTCCAATACTTCTTTTTTAGTTTTAGAAATACCAAAGTTCAATATAGGTAAGTCAATAATTTCACTGTCTTCTTCTGTGACATACACTATCCTTTCCACATCATGGTGCCGGGCATAACAACCAAATAATGCTCCTAAAGCCTGAGGCTTACGGCCACCACTAATATTTACCACAACTCTCCTACCATGAGCCTTTTCTTCATCGATGGCATCTACCGTGTCCTTAGCAACTTTAACTACATCATATAGACTTGTTTCCTGAGGGACAATATCTATAAATTTCCCAACTGTGTCATTTAAGATCTGTTCCACCTTATTTTTCTCAGCAGGAGCATTATCTTCTCTTAAAAGGATAACCTTTTTGGGAGAAAACTGGGTAATGCAAATCATAACTGGTTCAATGGAGTAGATGGTGGATATCAAAGTAGTATCCATATATAATCACTCTCCCAAACATTTCTTACCTCATATGTTGAAGGTTAAACAATGCTTTCTATATTAAAATAATATGTTGTAACTCTATAATATATATTTTTCCCTAAATAGGTTGGAAATTTCTTAAAGTTATAATAAAACAATTTTTTATTGTTATAATAAAGATAGTGAACATCTAAATGTTTAATTAAAAATAAAATGCTTTTTGAAAGAGATATGATTAAATAGTATATATTAACTAGTTAAAAAAAAATTGAATAGATATATATTAGTGATTAATCATTAATCAAGAGTAAAAGTAGAATCTTGCATATTTTGAATATACTTATTAATTAAAAGAACTGAAACTATTTATATCCATAACATATACTAATATTTATTTTATGAATACATTTTATAAAATAATTAGACTTGTACAATAGAGTAAATATGTACATTTAAATCAAATTTTATTTTTATACATATAAACCATATACATTTATATAGGATTGTACATAATTACCATATACAAGTCATAATATGGTAGTTATATGCAAATAAAAAATATTGATGTGAATGTAAAATATAAAAACCCACGTAACTATTAGGAACCGCTCCCGCGTGGAAGATATTATGACCATATACGCAGAAGTAACAGGAAGTTATACTATGATTCTCAAGCAGGATGGAAACTGCCCTTCCAGAAATATCTTCTAAATAATATAAACAGATTCAGTTGAAAAAAATGAAAAAACAAATCCTCATCATTGAAGATGAGTCACTGGTGGCCATGGATCTACAGATGAGCATATTATCCTGGGGATACGAATGTCCATTTATCGCCTATAACGGTCGAGAATCCTATTTATGGATAAGAAAAAACTCCACTGACCTCATACTAGCTGATTTATTTCAAAATAATGGAAAAAACAATATCCCCTATCTCAAAAAAATCAGGAAACATTCAAAGGCCCCTATGATTATCTTTAGCTCAGTTATGGATGAAAAAATCCTGGAAAAGACCCTGAAATTAATGCCCCGCTGCTTTTTATTTAAGCCCTGGCATAACCATGAATTAAAAATCAACGTAGATCTGGTATTAAAAATTTAAGAGAGGTGTATAAAAATGGATAACCTTTTGAAGGATTACCTTTTAAATATTGAAACGGTTTCCCCTCAGGAATTTAAAAATATGTCTGTAATTGGATTGAAAACTCCCCTGCAAAATGATTTAGAATTCTTGAGTCTGGAAGATGCATTAAAAGAAGATTTGATAACCATAACTGAAGTAGATAAATCAGGTACGGTACCGGATTTGAAGGCCATTAATAGAGCTATTATTCCAGTTCTACTTCTGGATGGGGAAGAACTGGTGGGTGCCAAACAGAACCGTGTGCTTAATACCAGCATATTACTGAAGGAAAACTCAGAGTTTGTGGTTCCAGTTAGCTGCACCGAAGAGGGGCGTTGGTCCTACAAATCAGCAGAATTTGCCGATTCCAAACATCTAGCCTCTTCCAGGGTAAGGCGGGCCAAATCAGCTTCGGTTAATTTTTCCCTAAAAAATTCCAGAGAGTATAGGTCAGACCAGAGTGAAGTTTGGGAAGAAATAAGACAAACACATAACCGTTCTGGAGAGAATTCATCCACTGGGGCTCTTAGAGATGCATATACTTCTCAAGAAAAACATTTAGCAGAATACATTGAGGCATTTCCCCTACAAGAAGGTCAAAACGGAATTATAGTTATCATTAACGGGCAAGTTATGGGTATGGAAATATTATACAACCATACTAAATACTCCAATTACCATGAAAAACTGGTAAAAAGCTACGCATTGGACGCCTTGCTCCAAGAAAATCAAAGCAATAATAGTTTCACGGTAAAAAAATTCATTAAAACCATAACATTATCCGAACAGGCCAGTTATCCTTCAATTGGTTACGGAGAGGACTACCGTTTTGAAAATGATTATTCCGTGGGTTCTTCATTGGTATGGGATGGCAATATAATTCACACAGCATTTTTTAAAAAACCAGAAATAGATGAGAAGTGCCCTGTTAAATTAACTAGTGCCAGTGCAAGGGCCAGATACAGAGTTAATTAATTTTTTTTTATTTTTTTCATATGACATTTTGAGATACGACCATTAATATTTAAGAATTATTCTATGATTTTTCAAGAATGAATATAATGATTGAGATTACAAAATGATATATAACTAATAAATGATTAATATAATTATAGAATAAATTAAATATTAAAATTAAGTAAATAATGATAATTAATTTTATGTTTATAATTAATGGTGATGTTTTGTGAAAAATAAAATAAAAATAACAGTCTTAATGGGTTTATTCATATTTGGGATGTTCATATCCTTCAATCTATCAGAGGATGCTGGTGGAGTATATGCCGTTGAAAGTAAAACCATCTTGGGCTCCAATAATCTGGGTTCCGTGGAAAAAATAGGGCCATATGGAAATACAAAATCTCATGTGAAAATTGCATATATTATTGGTGTGCACCCTCTGGAACATAAATCACATACAGCCATCTATAGGACAATCGTAAACCAGGAAAAATCCCTTAATTACTGTTATTATATTTACAGGGTTAAAGTAACCAAAGATGCCAAAAGTTATTCTAAAGGAAGAGCTAACGGCCAGTACCTTGCCAGAGACTATGTAGTACCGGATATTAAAAAACAAAGATACAATCTGGTGGTAGATGTCCATTCCCATCGGGGAAACTACGCTAAAAAACGGTTTGTATTTGCTCCTAAAAATCACCGAGCTTCTAAAAAGGTGGCATTAAGGATTACTAACCGTTGGTTGAGCTATCACTACCCTAAATCCCAGACCAGCCCGAAATACGTAACTGAACCACTGGTACGATCAGGAATAAAAACAATTTTATATGAAA
>JAUXXK010000291.1 GCA_030681145.1 Methanobacteriaceae archaeon
ATAAGACTGATTTTAAATATTAATCATTTATATGCTTAAAATAAACGGTTAAAAGATTTTTCTAAAAATTTGAAATTCATATTCGTAGTTTAATAAGAGTTTATATGAATTTAGTTTAGCACTAAATATTTCTATTATATCAATTTTAGCTCCATTAAAATCTTTTTAAAAGTATTATTAAGATTGTTGACACTTTTTTCTATCTCAGGAGATATTTCATCACCCAAAATCATGCTTTTTGGTTGAATACCTAGTAAAATAATTTTAAAAGAAGCTGTAGTTTCTAAGTACTTGATTAAAAATGAAATGGGCATGGAATGTGTTGAAACATTATATTCTTCAATTCGTTCTTTTTCAATAAATTCAGTTTGTCCAAGGGTTTCATCCATTTCTACTACGTCAATCAATATTACATGGGATGGTTTTTCATCTCTTAAAGTACTTGTGAAATTTTCAGGGACCATACCTCCATCAATAACCGCCACATATTGACTATTTTCTATGATTTTAGAAAATTTTTTTGCAAATAACGGACCTAATCCATCATCTCCCCTTAATTCATTTCCTATGGACATTATAACTAATTTTTCACAGCCTTTAAGAAATATTTTTAATTTTTGTTCTAATATTATCCAGACCACCCCCCATTATATAAGATAAATTCATTTTAACCTTTTCATCTTTATTTAAAGTTATTTCTTCAGTAGGTATAAAAAGTGGAGGATTGAGCATGGGGGTTGGGCCACAAACCAATTTTGAATCAAGTAATGTGAATGTAGTCAGTTTTATGGCATTCATTTTACCAGAACTTTTTGTCCTAAATTCTATTTCAACATCAACTTTTTTTGAAGTTTTTTCTTTAAAGATAATATGATTAAAAATTACTAAATCTCCTAAAATATAGTATTCCGGAAAATTAATTTGGTCAACATCTTTATAAGAAATTCTAGGTGTCGACATGAATACTGGTTCGGCACCATTAATAACACCTTCGGGAATAACTTTTCCCGTGCTTTTAAGATATTTTAAGGCATTATTTAAAACAGGTATCTGTTCCTCATCAATTAAAGCCGTATCTAACATTTCACATATAAACAAGTCTGCTTTTAGATGAAAATCAAAATCAGTTATATCCTCATTAATCACCTGTACATTAGACCATTTTTTCAGGTTTCTCCGGGCACATTGCCAGGATTTGTAATCTTTTTCCAGTGCAAAAACAGAATGGGAATGTGGAGCGGCAAAATAAGATAAAATCCCACTACCTGTTCCAAGGTCATAAACCACTCCCCATTTTTTTTTAGTCAATGCCTCATAAAAAGCAGATAATCTCTCCTGGTCCTTGAGAAGATTATAATGATAGGGTGTGGCAAAAAATTTCATTATATTAACTGATTGTATCAATCGTGGTCTAAATGTTGTCCCGATGCAGTACTGGTGAGTCTTACGTGTTCAACACCTTTTAATCTCATCATTTTTTCGGTTAAGGTTCTAATGTATCCCACATCCCCTTTAACAACTACTACTTCCAAACAGTATTTGTCAGTCATGTGAACATGCATTACTGCATTGATATACTCTCGGTAATCATGCTGAATGTCAGCTAAGTCTTCCATAACACCTGTGTAGTGGTGGTCATAAATTACTGCAATTATTCCAATACGTTCGCCTTCCATCTCATTCATCCATTGATAACGAACTATATAATCTTTTAACGCATCTCTTATACCTTTAGACCTGGATTGATATCCTCGATCTTTTAAAACTTCATCAAATTCACTTAACAATTTCTTAGGTAATGACATACTTATTCTCATCATAATGTTCCCCCATGGGTTATTATATTAATAATACATTATCATATATTTATAATTTTTTTTATGAACAATATTGTTCTCTCAAAACAATTTAATGTATTAAATTAAATATTGAATTTAGTAATAATAAATGTGTATATTTGTACTATATAAATAATTGGTTTATTAAAAAATTACTTGATTTTAGATACAAATTTAGATAAATAATCATAAATTTAAACCTATATAAATCTTTTTTCATGATTAATTTTCTAAAAAAGAAAGCCAAAATATAAAAGATAATTAGAACAGATAAAATAATTGAGGGATAAAATGAAGGTTAAAGAAGCCATGAATAATGAAGTTATTACCACCAGCCCCTATTCTCTGCCTCTGGAAGCATT
>JAUXXK010000292.1 GCA_030681145.1 Methanobacteriaceae archaeon
CTTCTTGGATGTTTCTTCCCAGGTTTTGGATTACTATTTGTTCGAATTGAGGCCAGTTGATCATGTTATCGTCCAATTATAATTAAGATATTTAATTTAGTTTGGATAATACTAATTAATAAATATATATTTTTATGACATAACCAATAGACTAATTTTTTAATTTTTAGCTTAAAAAAATGATAAAATTAGAATAGCATGAGTATAATTAGTTAGCTATTGTTCATTAATTGACCTGGAATGAATTTTACACTATACTTTTTAAAAATATATTTATTGAATGAATATAAGATTTATTATAGAATTAATCTGCTTAGACAAAATAATATAAAGTATAATTAATTATTTGGACATATTAATTTACTATAAAAAAGAAATATTAAATTTATAAATCTAGTTTTTCTATACGTTCAATAATTTTTTCTTCTTTAAATATTTCTTTTATTTCATTACACCAATCATCAATAATATCATATTCATTTCCAGAATAATTTTCATTTAGAAGGTGTATTCCTGAATTCGCATATTCTTCGACAGGTTTATAAAGCTCTGCATTAGTTGAAGTAAATATTTCTAGATCATCTTTTTCATATAATGAAAGTGCATGAACTATTGGAAATAAATATTTACCAAAATTTTCAGGTTTTAAGAAATAATCTGATTTTTGAATGGGTATTTTAAAGTCACTATCTGCGAATCCTAATGCAATAGCCAAAGGAAATACAATATTATAATTTTTCCCATTTAAAGGACCTTCATTCTCTTTCAGGTCTTTATAAATTTTTGCAGTACTTTTTTCTCTTGCAAACCGATTATATTCAATCATATTCTTTAACCTCTGTCATTAAGCCGTTATCTATAAGTTCATATTCTTTTCCGATATATCCTGATAATGCGCTTTGAACTGAGGAAGTATATTGAGTATTAGTAACTCATAATGTAACCTGTTTATTTTTTGTAGTTTCTGGTAATTGTTTGACTATGTCATGTCTTTTATTAGCGTCTAATTGCTCAAAAGGAGCATCAATAACTATAGGTAAATTAAAACCAGTTATTTTATGTAAAGATAGCATAAATGACAATGCTAAAACTATTCTTTCTCCACCTGATAAAAATGGAATTGGAGCTTCTTTTGTTCTTGTATTATTTTTACCTTTTGTTATAATGCTGATATTGTAATTTTCATCAATTTCAATATCCTCAAATTTATCGCTTGCCCATTCAATATTTGTAAATTGTTCACGTGTTTTCGTTTCCACTATTCTATGAATGTCTTCTTTCATAACTGATTTAAGATTTTGAATAAATGGCTCGGCCCTATCACAAAATGTTTTTTTTTCTGTT
>JAUXXK010000205.1 GCA_030681145.1 Methanobacteriaceae archaeon
TTGAGATAAAACAAAATTATCTACTACACCTAATATTTTAGGGATGTATTTGGAGACTTTTCCATTAGCATAGAATCCTAAATATTCCACACTCCTAAAGGGCCTATCTGGTGGACACATGTATACTGAATGATCAAAATATTCATCAATGGCAAATCTAGCAGGTACAATTACTACATCTTCATTATAAATATGATCTAAAGGTGAAGGAATAATTAATTCTTTTGGACCAGAAAGTCCATAGTTCTCCCTCGATTGTCGAATATGTTTAGTAAATTCCAAAAGGAATTGGGAAATCCAATTAGGATATCCATCAAAGGTAATTTCCCATGAATCTAAAAATTCATCATTTTGATAGATATTAGTTGAACGTGCTGCACCGCATTTATAAAAAAAGTTAATTTTACGCCTTAGAAACTTTTCCCACCATTTAAGGTCATTAACTTGTGTTTCATCTAATCTATTTAATTCTGTTAGTGATGGGAATTTAGTTGGAGATTTTTTTAATGGAGTTTTTGATGTTTTAAAATCAATTGTTTCTATTCTTTTTAATCCATTACATGTTTTACATAATAATTGTAAATTATCTGCAGAGTTATCATGAACATAATATCTAGGTTTAATATGGTCAATTTCTAAAAGATTGACATTATCTTCACCGCAGCATTGACAGACAAAATTATCTCTTTTAAATATATGATTTCTAAGATCTTCAGGTAATGGTTCTCTATCTGGATCATCATCGTCATTTATCCAAGGTTTATGAGTTAGAAACGTTTTAGGGGGATTTAAATATCTGAAAATTCGATAATCAACTTCTGATTTGAATTTTCTAAATTCCGGATATAATGCCTTCCAATATCTGTCTTCTTTTTCATATTCTGCCCTACAAGTATCATTTAATGCTGTAGGGCCTAATTCATTAACAGCATATGTTTTTGCTAAAGAATCCAAATCATGCTTCTGCCTATCTTCAAAATTAAAGTATTTAGGTGATTCTTTATCATTTTGGGCCATGTGCCGTGAAATTTTAAATAAATTTCTTAGAACATCTTTTACCTTATTTTCACTATAGGTAAATGAGAAAAATTTGTCAAACCATTTTTCAAGACTTTTATTTACATTAGAATCTTTATCTAGATTAAATTCTAAATTTTCATCCTCAAAAATTTCCAAATTCTCATTTTTTAAATGGGTGATAAATTTATCATAGTAATCTCTTTCTGGAGCTTGATTTTCTTCTTCAAAAACTAATACAAAATCTTTTACAGATTCAGGATCTTTATCTTCATTTATTATATCAAATTCAGTTAAATACCATCCCGAAGGCATCAAAGAAGTGAAATTACAGTCAGGAACCATTTCTCCATCTTTATCCCTCTCATTAGCCCAATCTATTACCAATTTTATAGATATTAGTTCAAGAGGGATTTTAGGTGTTGAATCTGTTGAATCATCTTCAGGTTCATCACCTGGAAGAGGATCCCATTCAGCCCAATTAATTTCATACTCCCAGTCATCTACAAAAGAAACTATATTTGCAGTTTCAGTTCCTTTAAATTCAGGCCCTCTTAAGGCTCTTCCTATCATTTGAGTAAGTAATATCTGACTGGTGGTTTGCCGGGTGAGAAATACTGTTTCAGCATCGGGAACATCAGTACCTTCCGTTAACATTTTAATATTTATTAAAACATCTAAATCTCCATTTTTAAAATCTTCTAATACTTCTAAATTCTTTTGGACCGTTCCAGCAGTACCTAAAGATTTATCTACCTTTGTAAACATCACATCAGCCTTAACTCCTCTATTTCGAAGGAATTTGCACAAGGTGGTGCATTGATACCACCTATCAGTAAAAATTATGGTCTTTCCGTATTCTTCTTTATTATCCACATAATTTTGAGCGATTATTTTATTTCTTTTCTCATTTTTTGCTAGATGCCTAATGATTTTTTGAGGAATATCTTTATAAGTATTAATCCATTTTTGAAATTCCCCCTGATCAAAATCGGCCTTAATTTCTGTATTGATATTCTTGAATATTGGTTTAGACAGTATTTTATCGGCCATTAATTTATCCAAAGTAGCCTGGGAAATATTGGATTGAGGGAATAATTTTCTAAGCCACATTTTCTTATTTTCAGTGGCAGCTGTAGGTGTGGCAGTTAGTCCCAAAAGATACATGTCTGGATGTCTTTCTCTTAAATTCTCAATTAATCGCCTGAAACTTGGAGCTGCTGCATGATGGGCCTCATCAAAGACAACAAATAATTTATCATTAGCTGAATCTAGAAAATTCATGAAATGAGGTTGTTCATTTTCATAAGCTCCCCTAATAGTTTGTAATGTAGCTATAATGACATCATCATCTTCTTTAATTTGTTTAGGTGGGTAAAAATGTTGAGCGCCTGAAACAACCCTTACTTTGAGTTCTTCTCGAGGTTCTGAAATATAGCCTACTTCATATCTATTATCCGGCTTTTCATATTTAGGGCCGAATGTGAAAAATGCTTGTTCTAAAAGGTGATGTGTATGGGCTAGCCATAAGACTTTATATCCCTGAGATAGTGGATATTGGCATAGAAATCTAACTGCAGTGAATGTTTTACCACTACCCGTTGGCAAGGCAAGTATTCCTCCTGCTTTTTCAGGCCTTTGATTGAACCAATTTGCTATTGCGTTAATGGCCTCTTTTTGATGTGTTTTTGGTTCAAGTATTGATTTCTGTTTACGGCACACATCAAGATCATATTTTTTATAAAACCCTTTTTTTCCTATTAGTGACATTTTGACCCCTTATGAATTTTATACAATTCATTCTATAATTATAGTTGTAAGGTTGATTGTTATATAAAAAGTTTCTAATTTGAATGTCAAATAATAAAAGTTCATTTTAAATGAATTTAATATAGTGAATTAATTATTGCTTACTAAATTAAAATAATAAAATTCTTTAGTTAATACATTCAACTAATAAATAATTATATATTATTTTCCATGGGGTGTGCAAGTGGGTGAAGGGGAAAATGAGGTTCCAAAAACTATTCTAGATGAAATAATTGATCAGACTGTTTCTAATATTCAGGATATACCTGGATTTAATCAAAAAACAGTTGAATCTTTGGAATTACTTCTTAAAATAGGAAATACCAATCCTGATAAAATAATCGAAGTTCTAAGGGGGGAATGATATGAAACTCCTTGAACTGGAAATTGAAAACTTCAGGGGTGTTAAACACCTTAAGATTGAACCTAAAGGAAATAATTTCCTCATCTGGGGCCCCAATGGATCAGGTAAAAGTGCTATTGTTGATTCTTTAGATTTTTTACTCACTGGAAATGTTTCCCGGATGACTGGAAAGGGAACTAAAGATATTAAAATAAATAAACATGCCCCTCATATTGATTTTAAACCTGCAGATGTTGAAGTAAGGGCTATTGTAAAGTTGCAGAATTTAGATGAAGCTGTGGAAATTAAACGTTCTCTAAAAGATCCTAAAAAATTAATTTATGATACATCTGTATCACAATATTTAGAACCAGTTCTGGAATTAGCTTCCCGAGGCCAGCACGTTTTAACCAGAAGAGAAATTCTGAATTATATTACTGCGGAATCAAGTACCCGGGCCCGGCAAATTGAAAAACTTCTTAAAATAGATGAAGTTGAGAAATTACGTTTAATTTTGAATAAAACAAAAAATACTCTTAAAAGTAAGCATAAATCGGCTGAAGACGCTTTAAATACTTCAATAGAATTAATAAAGAATACCACTAATCATTCCGCCTTTGATGAGGAATTAACTCTTGATTTTGTAAATGATAATAGAATGATTTTAAATGGGGAAAAAATTGATGATTTATTTTCATTATCCATAAAAGAAGGTTTAGAACTACCAGGAACCATTAGAAAAGATGTTTTAAACATTATATTACTGGAGAAGGAAATTGAAAATCTTCAGGAAAAACTTTCCACAGATAATCAAACCCATATTCTTCAATTAGATCAAAAATTAAGAGAATTAAAAGCCAGAATTATGGCCGATCCGCAATTAAATGAAACTGCAAGTAAATTAAGGCTAACTGAACTTGGTCTAGATTTGAATGATGATAGTGGATCATGTCCATTATGCAATACTACTTGGGAACCTGAAAAACTTCGGGAAAGTTTAGTTAAGCAGCTAAATTTATTAAGTGGAATAAAAAACGACCTTCAAGAGATAGATGATATTAATGAAGAGTTAGTTCAGATT
>JAUXXK010000207.1 GCA_030681145.1 Methanobacteriaceae archaeon
GAAAAATACTTTGTAAAAAAAGACAATTTTTACATCATTAGAAAGGACATACGTGAAATGGTAATATTTGCACCCCATGATGTTATTAAAGACCCTCCTTTTACTAAATTAGATATGTTATCATGTCGAAATCTGTTGATCTATTTTAACAGTGACGCACAGAAAAAAACACTTTCTAATTTCAATTATGCCCTAAATGATGAAGGAATTCTTTTTTTAGGACCATCAGAGAGTGTAGGTGATTTCATTGATGCATTTAATGTATTGGACAAGAAATCAAAGATATTTAAATGTGTTAAATCTACTGAATTCGTTCGCCAGTTTGTAAATGTTCATCCCATACCTCAAAATATTCCTTCATCAAATAAAACTACAGGAAAAAATTTTAAATCTGATAATAAAGATTTAAAAACGTTAAATATTTTTAAATTAATTGAAAAAGAGCTTTTAGATGCATATGTCCCCCCATCAGCCATAATAAAAGATTCTGGTGAAATTTTATATATACATGGACGATTAGGTAATTATCTTGAGCCGGCACCTGGAAAAGCCAAACTAAATATTTATGACATGGCAAGGGAAGGGAAGGATTGGATTCTGAATTAAATTTTGCCATACAAAAAGCTATTAACAAAAAAATTGAAGTGCTGTTGAAAGGTTTAAGGGTAAAAAATAATGGAGACCATATTTTTGTTAATATTACGATTAATCTTCTGGAACAAGTTAATACTCCAGGGTTATTAATTGTATCTTTTGAAAAAATCCATATGCAACAAGAAAAACCAAAAAACGAGTTAATACTTGATAAGTCCACCATTGGTGGTGAAAAAATCCGTGAACTGGAGAACGATTTGAAGATAACTAAAGAAAGATTAAATGTTACTATTGAAGAAATGAAAAGTTCTAATGAAGAACTTAGATCAGCTAATGAAGAACTGCAATCAATGAATGAAGAGACTCAAAGTACCAATGAAGAATTGGAAACATCTAAAGAGGAATTGCAATCCATCAATGAAGAGATGGTAACAGTCAATAACGAGCTCCAAATGAAGATTGATGAGTTATCAAGGACTCAGGATGATATGAACAATTTGTTCAACAGTACGGAAATCGCCACCATATTCATTGACAAGAATCTAAATATTAGAAAGTTTACCCCTGAGGCTACACACTTAATAAAAATGATTCAATCGGATGTAGGTCGCCCTATATCCGATATATCCTCAAATTTAAAATATGATAATTTAATAGATGATATTAAACAGGTAATGGAACGAGTGACTTATAAAGAAATAGAATTAAAAACAAAAAGCGGAAAATGGTTCCAAACAAGGATAATGCCTTATAAAACATCTAAAAATGTTATTGATGGTGTGATACTTACTTTTAATGATATTACTCATAGCAAAAAAAACTTTTTGGATGCTATGGATGCGCTGGAACTGGCCGAAAGTGTGATAAAGACTGTTAGAGGACCATTATTAATATTAGATAGTGATATGAAAGTTATTTCGGCTAATAAATCATTTTATAATACATTTAAAGTTACTCCAGATGAAACTTTAAATAAAATTCTCTATGATCTTGGCAACAATCAATGGGATATACCATTATTGAGAACTTTATTAGAAGATTTACTGCCAAGTAAAATTGATCTTCAGGATTATGCGGTAGAACATGATTTTCCAAATATTGGTCATAAAAAAATTATATTAAATGCTCGCCAAATTTATCAAAAAGGTAATGAAAATAATAAGATTTTATTGGTCATGGAAGATGTGACAAAATAGTATATATCCCGAATTTTTCAAAATAACTTTTAATTTATTAATGGGGAGATGAGAATGTGGGGGGAAATAATTCTAAAAAAAATTTTAATTATTTGCGTTTAAAAGCAGAGGAATTATTAACTGATAAGGATAGGAATCAAGAAAAACTTTCTCATGAAATTGATGAAATTATTCATGAGCTAGAAGTTCATCAGATAGAACTGAAAATCCAAAATGAAGACCTCATAAAAACTCAACTGGATTTAGAAAACTCCAGGCAAGATTATCATGAATTATATGACTTTGCTCCTGTTGGTTATATCACATTGAATGATACAGAACTTATAACACGAGTTAATTTAACCGGGGCTGAAATGCTTGGCAAAACTCGAAAATATTTGATTAATAAAGCTTTTGTCCGTTTTATAGATCCTTCTTACAAAAAAACATTTTATGGTCACATCCAAGAAGTTAAGAAAGCAAATATAAAACAAAAATGTCAAGTTGAGTTGATATCGTCAGAAAAAATATTTCTTTTCGTTAATTTAGATACTATTGCTTCTTTGGATGAAGAAGGAAATTTAAAAGGATTTAAAATAATTTTAACTGATATTAGTGAAATTAAAAAAATTGAAAGTGAATTGGAAGATTCCCTCAAAGAGAAAGATTTACTTATCAAAGAAACCCATCATCGGGTGAAGAACAAGCTGCAAGTTATATCCAGCCTCCTTAATCTACAATCAGAGTATATTAAAGATAAAAGTGAAAAAGAGTATTTTAGAGAGAGCCAAAATCGTGCTAAGTCAATGGCCCTTATTCATGAGCTTCTTTATCAATCCACGAACATGGGTAGAATCGACTTTGCAGAATATGTTAAAACCCTGGTTTATGATATTTATAAAAGTTACAGAAGCAATTCTGAATTTATAAAACTCAATTTGAAATTAAAACCTATTACCCTGGATATTAATACAGCTGTTCCCTGCGGACTAGTTATAAATGAACTAGTATCTAATGTTATGAAACATGCCTTTACTCCAGAGAAAAAAGGTGATTTGAATATTAATCTTTCATCATATAATGAAAATCTCGTTTTAATTATTAAGGATAATGGAATTGGATTTCCATCGAGTATAGATTTTAAAAATACCGAAACACTTGGTTTAAAGTTAGTGAATACTTTGGTGGATCAGATTAATGGAAAAATAGAAATCACAGCAGATAATGGAACTGAATTCAATATTACATTCCCCGATGTAAAGTTTGATAATAAGTAAAATTAGAATTAATTAATCATTATAACTGTTTCAAATAGCATAATGTATTAAAAAAGCTTTTATAGGATTTATGAATATTGCCTAGATTAATATTAGTTATATCCTCAAAATACGGTTTTAGTTTAATTTTTATAATTATTAAAAAGTATATTATTTATTCATAAAAAAACGTATTAATATATATTAATCTTACTAGATGTTGTTGGTAATAAATGACAAAAGATAAAATTCTCCTCGTAGAGGATGAAAACATAGAAGCCATGGATATTAAGCGCATATTAGAATCTTTTGGTTACACCGTTCCCTATGTGGCCTCCAGTGGAGAAGAAGCTATTGAAAAAACTTTAGAAATCATGCCAGATCTAATTTTAATGGATATAGTTCTAAAAGGAGAAATTGATGGTATAGAAGCTGCTTCTAAGATTAAATATTTGAATATACCTGTTATTTTTTTAACTGCACATTCAGTAGAATCCATAGTAGAAAAAGCCAAACTTACAGAGCCTTATGGATATATAATCAAACCTTATAATCCAACCGAACTTAAATATTCCATAGACCTCTCAATTTACAAAAATAAAATGGAAAAAAGGTTAAAAGAGAACGAAGAGAAGTATCGTTCAATTTTTGAGAATAGTATGGATGCTATTTTACTTACAAAACCTAATGGGGACATATTAGAGGTTAATCCTGCTACTGAAAAGTTGTTTGGGTTTACCTCAAAAGAAATATGTGATTTAGGCAGATCCGGTCTTATTGATGACGAAAAGTTATCAGAACTGTTAAAAGAAAGAGAACTTACTGGTAAAACTAAAGGGGAACTTAATTTTATAAGGCAGGATGGGTCTGAATTTATTGCTGAAATTTCATCCGCCATATTCAAAGATAGAAATGGAAATGAAAAAGCAATTACAGCAATAAAAGATATAACTGACAGTTTAAAAGATAAAAAAGCCCTTGAAGACCATGAAGAAAAGTTGCGACTAAAGC
>JAUXXK010000320.1 GCA_030681145.1 Methanobacteriaceae archaeon
AACATTTTATATTTCTTTGAGGTTTAATAATTAAAAACAAACATTTTATGTATTCAAAATGTTTGGATCATGTCTTTTTTTTCTTTATGATGCTTTTATCTGCTAAAAATTGAGCGATAAACGCAATTTTATCATCGGAAATCTTGAAAGGTTTATCCATCAACTTATTTATATCTGATTCTACCACACCAACATCATTGGGATGTATAGTTCCTGCATCTCCAAATAACGCATACATAGGGCAGAAATCATGGCAATAATAACAGTGCACACATTTTTCACTATTTAAAAATGGGATTTGAGTCTTCAAAAGCCCATCCATGAGTTTTACCGGTTCATCCAAATTTCGCATCTCAATTGCTTCCGTAGGGCATGCATTGGAACATCCTCCACAGCCAATACAAGAAACTTCAGCAACCTTATCTGTTGGTTCTACACGACCCTCCAATATGCGACTTCTCATTTCCATATCAGTAACTCTTTCTGAGGCAAATAATATCCTCTTGAAATTGGTAAGAGCTCCTTCTAGGATTATTCTAATTAAATTTTTCATACTGATTCCTCAAACTCTCTTTCAAATATTATTGCCCGAGCAGGGCATGCATTAGAACAAGCCCCACAATATATACATTTATTATCGTCAACCACCATATCTCCATCTTCTTTTTCAGATATAGCTTCTTCAGGGCATATCTTCTCACAGAGATGGCACTTCATGCACAATTTATCATTGATAAACGTAAAACCATCTTTAATAGATTTTTTACGCATGGTGGTTTTTGGAATAGCGTCTTTAGGACAGTGAATACCACATTTTTCACATAAAATACATTTTGCAAGATCAACTTCAATAGTTCCTCTTTTAAGAGTTATGGCTTCTTTTGGACATATTTCAGCACAAATACCACAAGAAATGCAGTCATCTGACACATTGCCGTCCCAGGTAACCTTTTTAAAGCTTCGGGCTTCACTTATATCACATGCTTTCACACATCGTCCGCAGGAAACACAGTATCCCTCTAATCCCATTCCAGGAATATGAGATTTTTTGAGAGTGCCAACAGGACATACGTCTAAACAAGTCATATTTTCACATTCCCTGCATATTGAAGGGTCACCTCTTACTTTTCCATCGACCATTTTTAATGCGCCATTTTCACAGGCTTCCACACATAATCCGCAGTTTAAACATGATACAAGGCTTCCAGTGATAATTTCATCATCAACTGGTTTTTTAATGTGTAACTGGAAGTCTTCCATGTAAATAGCATTATTAGGACAATTTTTAAGGCAATTTAAGCAGAGAGTACATTTTTCAGGGTCAATAGTGTTGTCTTTAATAGCATCAGATGGGCAAAGATCTTCACAAACCCGGCATTTGGTACATACACCACTTTGATCAACATCAACAATTATGGACTCTGTTGGACAGTAATATTCACATCTACGGCATAAAGTACACTTATCAATATCTGTAATCACGTTGTTTCTTTGTACTTCTTCTTGTTCAAAAGATATTTTTTTAGGAGCTTGTATGGCCAAATTTAATGATTCTAAAAATTGTAATTGCCGGTCTACAATTACATCAAAAGCATCCACTCGTGCATCAAATGAGCAAGCAGGTACACAAATTCCGCAGCGAGCACAAATACCCTTTACAACCCCATTTTCAATTTTTATACTATTCACTGGGCATGTGAATTCACAAACTCCACAGGCATTGCACCGAGCTCTATCCACCACATACCCCCCATATTTATTTTTGAATATGGCTCTATTAGGGCAGGCTTCGGCACATGCCCCGCAAGTAATGCAGCTAAAAGCTTTGCCGTCAATTAGACGTATAGCTTCAGTGGGGCATTCTTTAATACATTCCCCTGATCCCTCACACTTGTTAGTTGATAAAAACATGATAATTCCTTCTAGATATATTCTCCATGTTATTATATGTTATGATTTATTTTAATTTCTTGATATTTTGTTAATTTTAATGGAAATTAATAATGATTTAACGTCCAAATATAATTTTTCCAGCCACTATACCAATTATTGCTGCTAAAAATCCTGAAGCCAGTGGTAAGTCCGTATAATATGGAAAAGGTCCTATTTGCCAAGCCATGAAAAGAGCAACCAGGACAACAACCAAGTATGAAGAAATTGGAAAGTTTATTTTACTTTCAGGGTTGTTTTTAATCCGGGTTCCCAGTATAAATCCCATCAGAAATCCGAATAGTGTCGGGCCAATGTATAACAACATGATTATTCACCTATTTTTTCTTCAGATATTTGAGTATATTATTTTAAGATATAACTATGCATCTTGATCACTATCATCATTTTCTCTAACATGGTTAAACTGCATGAATGCAATGACTACAGCGCTTAATCCAACTAAAACTTTTAAACCAACCATTAAATTCAAATAGGGAATTATTCCTGCATGAATTGGATCAGGGTAATCAAATATATTTTGAATGAAAGCAGGAACCAAGTTATTCAAATCCACTCCCAAGTTGTAAAGGAAAAAGCCTGAAAATACCAAACCAGCCAGCCCAATAAAAATATAAGTCAACGCGCCTATACTTTCCATGGCAGCCATAAAACTGTGAGAAAAATTTAGCGGATTTTCTTTTAATCCATAAACTACTGCACAAAATATGAAACCTCCAGCAATCATAGCTCCTCCCTGAAAACCTCCCCCGGGAGTTATGTGCCCACCTAGAATAGTTAAAATCCCCAGACACATTATTAGAAGTGAAGCGGGAAATACGAATATTTTAAGAATGGTGCTCATTTATTTACCCTCCATTTCCACTTTACCTCTCCCGAATATTAGGAGAGTAATTATTACTGCCGTAACCAGAATAAGTGCCTCCCCAAGAGTGTCATATCCTCTCCAATCAAAAATTACAGTTGTTACTAAGTTAGGGGCTATTTTAGTACCAATCCATAAATAAATTTGATTTATTCCAGGATTTATAGCCTGACTAAAACTTATAAATGATTCAAATAAAGTTATTCCAAATATTGCAAGTGCAATAGATGCTATAAGATTTCTTATACTCTCAGACATTATTTGCCCCCCAGTAGAACAGTGTTACAAGAATTCCCAGAGTTAAAGTTACATAAAAAATCATATTATTATATGAATCATTCTGTTCTTTCTTAAGTCGTGGCATAATCGGAGCGGATGTGACCATAGCAAAAAACAAAGCAAGAACTACTACTACCATTAAAATAGGACTTATCTTTCGAATCATGATGGCTGCAATCAAAACAGATGATATTAATGTAATTTCTGCAGCAAGAACTGAAGATGCCGAAATATTGGTTACAGGCTCTTGTTCCTTAGCTTTTTTTGGGATTACTTTTATCCTATTAATTATTATATCATAAAGATTCATAAAATCCCCCAAACGATCTATTGGTAATTAAATTATAGGTTTTAGAGAGATCATCAATGTAAAGACTAGGGTTTTTTAAACTTTTTAATAGTTCCAATTCCATAAGTTCCAATTCCAATTCAAGATTATAGAATTCTTTTCGGGAAACATATTCTTTCATCATATCAACCCCTGGGCAAATTGTGATAAATTATCAGTAACCAGTTGTGGGAAAAGACCTAACACCAAACAAATTACGAGAAATGCCACCAGAGAGATTATGGTTGATTTGGGTATGGTTTCATTAATTATTTTCAGATCTTGAGGCCTTGGCCTGAGATAAATAGTGTAAAATACCTTAACAAATGTCATAAAGGTAATTATGCTCAAAATAACCATTATTATACCTAATTCCGGGAATCCTGCATCAATAGATGCTTGAACTAACTGTAATTTACTTTGGAAAGCATTTAATGGAGGAATTCCCGCCATAGCAAACCCGGCCATAAGAACCAGTCCTGCAACCCAAGGATTATCAGAAAGTAACCCTCCAAGTTTTCTTGTATCACTGATTCCGGTTTTGTATAAAATAGTTCCAAAGCCAATAAATAAAAATGCGGTAATAATTGCCTCGTTAACTGCCTGGAAAAGTCCCGCAGTTACGCCGAATGCAGTTCCCATTCCTAAGCCTAGACCTATATATCCAAGCTCCCCTACCGCCAAATACCCTATTATACGTTTGAAATCTGTCTGCATAATCGCCATAGTAATTCCTAATATCATGGCCATTAATGAGAAGATTATTATAACCCACTGCGTTAAAGGAAGATAAGAAAATATACGGATTATTATAATTCCCAGAGCCAAAAATGTAAACACTGAAAAAGCTTGGAGTAGTGCTGCGCCATGAGGAAGTGCCTTACTGTAAACTGCAGATTTTATACTGTGGAACGGTGGGAGACCAGACCCATATAACCAGCCAAATATTATTAATCCACCAGCAAGTAAGAATGACGGATTTTGAGGATCTACTAAACCATTTTTAAGACTGTATATTATATCCGTTATATTTACATTACCGGTGAGTCCCAGCAGAATAGCGATTCCCAGTAAAAGTAATGGAGCAGCTATATTACCTAAAAGCATATATTTTAATGCAGTTTCATAGTTTCTTTCCACCCCCGAGCAGAGAATAATTCCTACCTGGGTCAGAGCTGCAATTTCAAAGAAAACATATAGATTGAATATATCATCAGATAATAGAATAGCGCTGATTGATGCCGTTCCCATAAACATGAGAAATGCATAGACTCCAGAAGGTTTTTTAATCTCGTTCAAAGAGGTGAAAATAGCAAAAAACGCCACGATTCCCAATATAAATATAAATATTTTCTGTGCACTTGCAAAAGTATAGGTTATTGCTGGATGGAAAATATTCAGCGCAGACCCAGTTATTAAACTGGGAACTTCGCTGGCCAGTCCGGGGTCCATTATCAAAGGACTATAACCTCCAAAATAGTGAAGACCATAGTTTGCAACCAACGGAATAATCGGTAAAACTAGTCCAACTACAATAGCCAAAATTTTAACAGTTTTATCTTTATTATGGAATAGATTCAATAATAACGCACAACATATAGGTAAAATAACCATTATCGGAATAAGAGGGTTCATTAAATATCATCCCCCATAAATATAGGTTTTAATAATTCAATTTTCCAAAAATGGATATATTTATAACAATTTCTGGTTTTAATTGAATTTAAAAAGTTTGATGAACTCATTTTACTCACCAGCATCTCCCGTCTCTTCATCATCCCTCAAAACCTTTGAGGCACTGAGAGTGCTATGTTTTTTATAAAGAATTATAACAATTCCAAGCATAACTGCCAATGTACTGGCTCCAATAACAATACTGGTAAGCACCATTGCATAAGGCAGAGGATACGCTGAATTTTGAACAAACCATTCTCTAGACATTCCTGGAAGGAAAATAGAAACAACACCTCCAGGTTTGTATCCTATGGTTACTAAAAACAGATTTACTCCTTCAGTAATAAATGATAAACCAATAATTTTTTTTATTATATTGTCTAGGAATAGTGCAGCATATATTCCCAATACTATTATTGCTCCTGCAGTGAAAAACGAAGCAAGTTGAACATCAATGAACATATTATTCCTCCATTCTCCTAGTTTTATAAACAG
>JAUXXK010000322.1 GCA_030681145.1 Methanobacteriaceae archaeon
TACATTTAAGTTCATTAAATTTATACTAACCATATTATTAGGGGGAAGAAGAAAAAAAAACAATTTTAATTTAGTAATTACTTTAATTTTAACGATTTTTAATTCAAGAAAATTAAATAGTAAAAGATAAATATACCAGTAAATATAATTTGCTATACCATGGTGGTTCAAATGATAACAATATCGGAAGCTATTACTACGATAAAGAAAGCTGAAAAAGATGCGGATAAGCTAATAGAGGATTCAAAATTAAAATCATCTGAAATGATCGATGAAGCCAAGGCTAAATCCATTGAAATGATGGAAATGGCTAAAAATGAAGCTCGGAGTAAATCTGAGACTATTATTTCTGAAGCAGAAACAAATGCTAAAAAAGAAGCCGTTACAATATCTAACCGATCCCAGACAGATGTAGATAAAATTAAAACTCAGTCAAGGGGTAAGGTGGCCGAAGCGGCGAATATTATTGTTAAAAATGTTTTGTAGTGTGTGAGTACCATGTTCTTGCCAGCAAGGATGCGTAAATTAAAAATAATAACATTGGATCAGTATACTGATTCCACCGTGCGTTCATTACACGAGGAAGGAATTGTACAGATCCATGATATATCTGAACGTATTCAGCAAGACGCAGAATGGGCTCAAATTCTAAAACCTTCTAAAGCAACCCCTCAAACTGGAAAAATAGCTTCTCTTTTAATGAAAACTACAGGTATAGCCGACTTTTTAGGAACAGTTGCTCCTAAAAAAAGTATGCTAGAAACTATTAAAGGATTTATTAATCCTCCTGTTTTTGATAAGAGAGAAGTTGATGAACTGGATTCAGAAGGAATTATTTCCAAGGCCGAATCCGTTTTAAACCAGGTGGAGTCGCTTACTAAGGTCATAGAAAGTAAGCTCGCTGCTCTTGATACTGAAAAAAATGAGATCGAAGCGGCACTAAATGTTTCTGAAAAACTAATTAATTTTAATGTGGATTTCTCAGAACTGCAAAGTTCTGAATATATTTCTGTAATTGCCGGTAGAATTTCTCTGGAAAACTACTCTAAACTTCAGGAAGAATCTGCTAATGTTACCGATGAATTAGTTATTTTAGAAGCAGATAAAGATGCCAAAACAGAGAAAACTCTTATTATTATTACCTTAAAAAAATATGTTGAAGAAATATCTGGAATTCTAAGAAGGGTAGAATTTGAAAAATTTGAAATTTCTGGATTATCTGGCAAACCAAAAGATGTGATTAACAATTCTCAATCAAGATTAGAATCAATATCTAAAGAAAGAGAATCAATCACTATTGAATTACAGGAAGTAGCTTCTAAGTGGGAAGATGAACTTTTGGTTTTAAAAGAAGAGTTGGAAATTGAAAAACAAAGAAACGAAGTATTTGCCTCTTTTGGAGAGACAGATAAAACTGTAATGTTTGAAGCATGGGTTTCAGAAAAACAGCAAAAAAAAGCATTAGAATCCATTGAAAGAACAACTGAAGGACATTCTGTTGTTGAATCAGAAGAACCTGATGCTGATGAGGTCCCTGTGAAACTGGACAACCCTCGCTTCGCTAAACCTTACGAGACTTTTGTGGAGATGTATTCTCCCTTAAAATATAAAGAAATTGACCCTACTGTTTTAATGGCATTAATATTCCCATTTTTCTTTGGTTTCTGTCTTACTGATGCCGGTTATGGTATAATTGATGGTTTACTAGGTTTTGTCCTTTACCGAGGAATGGGTAAAGTAAATCCATTTATGAAAAACTTTGGAATTATTTTAATTGCTTGTGGTGTATGGTCATTTATTTGGGGAATGGTTACGAATGGATTTATTGGGGATTTATTCCCACGATTTTTCTTGGATGGTCAGCCACTTCCAACTACAATAAGTTCTATTGATGCCTTTGTCAACCCACAGAATATTTTAATATTTGCATTAATTGTAGGTGTTTTACATATCAACTTAGGTTTGATTATTGGGGCAATAAATAACATAAGAATGGGCGATGTAAAAGAAGCTATAGGAAACCAAATTGTCTGGATTATTTTAGAAGCAGGTATTGTGTTATATATTTTGGGTGGCATGTTTGTTGGTGCTCCCGTAGTTATTCTGGCATTAATAATGCTGATTTACTTTAATGGACTCTTTGGGATACTTGATGTTTCCGGGTTTTTGGGTACTTTGTTATCTTATGCCCGTCTCCTTGCACTGTGTCTTTCCACTGGTGGAATAGCTTTTACAGTTAACATTTTAACTGGATTAAGCTATGAAATGATACCTATTATTGGAATCATACTGGCCCCAATAGTATTCATTGGAGGACACATTGCAAACCTGGCTTTCCAGAGTTTAGGTGCATTTATTAATTCATTACGTTTACATTATGTAGAATTCTTTTCCCAATTCTATTTGGGTGGTAAAAACAGATTTGAAGCTTTTCGCGCTGAAAGAAGTTTCACGAAAATAAGGAGGTAAAAATATGGTTGATGTAGCTTTAGGTACAGCTTTAGCAGCAATAGGGGCCGGTGTGGCCGTAGGATTTGCTGGATTAGGATCTGGTTTAGGACAAGGTATAGCAGCAGCAGGAAGTGTAGGTGCAGTTGCAGAAGATAATGACATGTTTGCTCGTGGTATTATTTTCTCTGCACTACCAGAAACTCAGGCTATTTACGGATTTTTGATTGCAATCCTGCTACTTGTATTTTCTGGATTATTAGGTGGGGGAAATCCACTTAATGTCACTTCAGGATTAGTAGCTATCGGTGCTGGAGCAGCAATAGGATTTGCAGGACTTGGTTCCGGTATGGGGCAAGGTATTACAGCAGCATCCTCTGTTGGTGCGGTTGTTGAAGACGAAGACATGTTTGCTCGTGGTATTATTTTCTCTGCATTACCAGAAACTCAGGCTATTTACGGGTTCTTGATTGCAATCCTGCTTATGGTATTCGGCGGAATATTAGGGGCATAGGAGGACAATTAAAATGAGCTCCGGAGCAGACAAAATTGTCTCCAGTATATTGTCCGATGCTCAGAGTGAAGCTGATGTTATAATCCAGAAAGCCGAAAAAGAATCTGAAGTAATTTTAGAAGAGGGCCAGAAAAAGGCCCAGGCAGAAAAGGAAAAAATGTTGGACGATGCTAACAAGCAGTCCAGCATGAAATATCAGCAATTAATCTCAGAAGCAAAAATGAATGCTCGTCGGGCAAAGTTAGAGGCTAGAGAAGATTTAATTGAAGATGCTTTTAAATCAGCAGAAGAAGATCTCAAAAAGGTCTCTTTTTCTTCTTCTGATGAATATAAGTTAGCACTTAATGAAATCGTCAAAGAAGCAACTTTAGAAGTTGGTGGCGGTGAAGTAATTGTGCATCTTAAAGCTGAAGATGTTGAAAAAATAAAGGATTCTATAGAAACTATTGCCAAGGACGTTGAAACTCAAACTGGTATTAAAACAACTCTAGAAATTGGAGAAAATATTAATACTATTGGGGGCGCAATTGTTAAAACCAAAAATGGAGAAATTGAGGTTAATAATACAATTGAGTCTAGATTATCCAGATTTAAGAAATCTCTACGTTCAGATGTTGCCAAAGTTTTATTTAATTAATTAGGGGAGATACTGTATGGTTGAAAGCATAACTGCAATTGTAACTGCATTAGGTTTCCCCTCCGTAGAATCTTTTATTGGAATACTACTTCTTGCAGGCGCCATAATAGGAGCTATAGTTGTTATAGTTACTATTAGACCGCTTTTGGACATGTTTCCATATGCTTATCCCAATGCCAGAGTTCGGGCCAGAGTTGGACGTCTATTTTCAGAAAAACAGATTTCAGAAATAATTGAATCTGATGACATGGAAGAAGTTCAAAATTATCTTAGAGGATTTCCGGAATATGCAAAATATGTGGATCAGTATTCCTTGGAAAAGGCACTGGACACCCAACTGGCAGAAACTTATGATCTGGTTGCAAGAATTGCACCGGGTGATATTCAAAACGTATTCCGAGCTCTGCTTAAAAAATGGGATATCAGAAACATAAAAAGTTTGATAACTGCTAAAGAAGTAGGCCTAAGTTCTGAAGAAACTATGGAATTATTGATTCCATTTGGAGATCTTAAAGAGGATCTAGGAAGATTATCTGAGGTAAATAATATTACTGATATTATTACTGGTTTGGAAGGCACTGTGTATTCTCAAATTCTGGAAGATGCACTTCCAGCTTATGAAAGCTCTAAAATGGTTCTTCCATTAGAAGCTGCTCTAGATAAATATTATCTGGAAAATATTTTAAAAGCATCATCCAACCCCTCTGACGATAATAGTAGTTTAATTCACACTTATGTGGGTTCACAAGTGGATATAACTAATTTAAAGATTATTCTAAGGGCAAAAGTCGATGGATTGAAATATGATGATATCAGCCCTTACATGATTTCTAATGGCTATCAAATAAGAGATTGGAAACTTAAAGACCTGATGGAAGCTGAAGACGTTAATGCAGTTATTAGTTCTATGGAAGGAACTGATTATTCACCTGTACTTTCTGATGCACTATCTAAATATGTTCAAACAGGCTCTATATCTGTGTTTGAAAAAGATTTAGATATTTACCTAACTAAAATGGCTAAAAACTTCGCTTTGAAGAAACCATTTGGAGCAGGTCCAATGATAGGTTTCTTAAATAGAAAAGAAAACGAAATAAAAAATTTAAAAGTTATTGCTCGTGGTAAACGGGAAGCCAATTTTTCAGCTTCTGTGATTAAGGAGATGTTAGTATGAAATCGTCCATTGCCATAGTGGCAGATGCAGACACTGTAACTGGTTTCAAACTAGGTGGTATTAAAGAAGGCTACGCTGTTGAAACGCCACAGGAAGCAGAAAAAAATCTGGAAAATCTTATAAAAGGAAAACAGGTTTCTATTATCATAACAACTGAAAAAATTGGTGATGAAATTAGAGATTTCATTGACAAATATACTAAATCTAGTGCATTGCCAATGATAATTGAAATTCCAGATAAATCTGGCCCGTCTGATAGGGCCGTCGACCCGATGAGGGATCTGATTAAACGAGTTATTGGGGTTGAGATGGTAAAATGATTACTGAAGGAAAAATTATTAAAATTGCGGGTCCTGTTATCGTCGCAGGCGGGATGAAAGGAACCCAGATGTATGAAATGGTTAAAGTGGGTAACGCCAAGCTTATTGGAGAAATAATTGAGCTTGAAGGTGACAACGCAACCATTCAGGTATATGAGGAAACTGCGGGGCTAAAACCTGGTGAGAAAGTTGAAAGTACCGGGGGTCCCTTATCTGTAGAACTTGGCCCTGGTATAATTGGCTCCATTTTTGATGGAATTCAAAGACCATTAGTGACTATTAAAGAACTCACTGGAGACTACATCGAAAGAGGAGTAGATGTTCCATCAATTCCTAAGGATAAAAAATGGTCCTTTAAACCAGTAGTACAAACAGGTCAGAAAGTTCAGGGTGGAGATGTTTTAGGAGAAGTACAGGAAACTTCTGCTGTTATCCAAAAGATTTTAGTTCCTCCCACTATTTCTGGAACTTTAAAAAGTATAGTTTCTGCAGGAGAATATACTGTTGTGGAAGACATAGCAGAAGTGGAAACTGAAAATGGTACAGAAAAAGTTCAAATGATGCAAAAATGGCCTGTAAGAAAAGGAAGGCCATACAAATCAAAACTAGATCCAGATATACCTCTTGTAACTGGTCAAAGAGCACAGGATACTTTTTTCCCGGTTGCTAAGGGCGGAACTGCAGCAATTCCTGGTCCGTTTGGATCTGGTAAAACTGTTACTCAGCAACAGCTTGCTAAATGGGCCGACGCGGACATAATTGTTTATGTGGGGTGCGGTGAGCGTGGAAATGAAATGACTGAGGTACTCAAGGAGTTCCCAGAACTAGAAGATCCAAAAACTGGTAAACCTTTAATGGACAGAACGGTGCTAATTGCTAATACCTCCAACATGCCTGTGGCCGCAAGGGAAGCATGCGTATATACTGGAATTACTATAGCAGAATACTTCCGTGATCAAGGATATGATGTAGCTTTGATGGCTGATTCAACATCCCGATGGGCAGAAGCTATGAGGGAGATTTCCGGAAGGCTTGAAGAAATGCCTGGTGAAGAAGGATACCCTGCTTATCTTGCTTCCAGATTAGCTCAGTTC
Organism: Methanobacteriaceae archaeon; assembly: GCA_030681145.1. Classification (GTDB taxonomy): domain Archaea; phylum Methanobacteriota; class Methanobacteria; order Methanobacteriales; family Methanobacteriaceae; genus JAUXXK01. Next base: position 6,188 of record JAUXXK010000322.1, read on the forward strand.
TATGAGCGAGCTGGACGTGTTACAACTATAGGAACTGAAGAAAAAGTTTCATCAGTTTCTGTTGTAGGTGCAGTATCACCTCCTGGTGGGGACTTATCTGAACCTGTTACTCAAAACACTCTACGTATCTGTAAAGTATTTTGGGCACTAGACGCATCTTTGGCAGATAAACGTCATTTCCCTTCTATTGACTGGCTCCAAAGTTATTCACTTTATGTGGACAGTGTTCAAAGTTGGTGGGCAAGTAATATAAATGACCAGTGGAGATCAACCAGAGATCAAGCTATGATCCTGCTCCAGAAAGAATCCGAACTTCAGGAAATTGTGCAATTGGTAGGACCAGATGCACTACCTGATAGGGAAAGAATAACTTTAGAAACCTCCCGTATGATTAGGGAGGATTTCTTGCAGCAGAACGCATACCATGAAGTAGATACTTACTGTTCTTCTGCTAAACAATTTGAAATGCTCAAAACAATTATCATGTACCAGGATCACGCAACCGCTGCCCTGGAACGAGGTGCTCCTTCTGCAGATCTCATTAACCTTGCTGTTAAAGAGGACATTGGTCGTATGAAATATATACCTGAGAAAGAATTTGAAGCTGCAGTTAAGGGAATCCAAGATGAAATTGTCAAACAATGTGCTGAGGTGTAAAAATGAATGTAAACATTAAAACAAGGGAATACACCACAGTTACTGAAGTGGCCGGGCCTTTAATGATTGTTGAAGGTGTTGAAGGTGTTGCTTACAGTGAAATCGTGGAAATTGAAACACCATCTGGTGAACATAGAAGAGGTCAAGTTCTAGAAGTTAAAGAAGGTCTTGCTGTAGTTCAGGTTTTTGAAGGTACCAGTGATCTTAATACTGCTACAACTAAAATCCGGTTTACTGGTGAAACTGCTAAAATTGGAGTTTCTTTAGATATGATGGGTCGTATTTTTGATGGGACTGGAAAACCAATAGATGGTGGACCAGAAATTATACCTGAAAAAGAACTGGATATCAATGGTAACCCTATGAATCCTTCTGCCAGAGAATTTCCTGCAGAATTCATTGAAACTGGTATATCAACCATTGACGCAATGAACACTCTGGTAAGAGGACAAAAATTACCTATCTTCTCGGGATCTGGGTTACCCCACAATCAACTGGCAGCTCAAATTGCTAGACAAGCTAAGGTTTTGGCTAAAGAATCTGAAGGCAGTGAATTTGCAGTAATATTCGCTGCGATGGGTATTACTCACGAAGAAGCTAACTATTTCATGAGAGATTTTGAACAAACCGGTGCACTGGAAAGAGTAACAGTATTCATGAATTTAGCAGATGATCCTGCTATTGAAAGGATTATTACTCCACGTATGGCCTTAACCACTGCTGAATATCTGGCATTCGAACATGATATGCACGTACTGGTTATTTTAACTGATTTAACCAACTATTGTGAAGCACTGAGAGAAATTTCAGCTGCACGTGAAGAAGTTCCTGGAAGAAGAGGATATCCTGGGTACATGTACACTGATTTAGCTAGTTTTTA
>JAUXXK010000325.1 GCA_030681145.1 Methanobacteriaceae archaeon
GTAAGTTTTTTAATTCTTCCAAGCCATTAAAACCAGTTTCACGCCCTCTATTGGCCTGATATTCTAATTCAGAAACAACTGCTTCTGGAATTATCACTTCACTACCGCGGAATTCCTCTTCTTGCACGATATGGGTGATGCGCCCATCCACAATAACACTGGTATCAGGTACAATTCTCATTTATCTCTCCCCATAAATTTCTTCTACATCAAAAACTTTTTTACCTACTTTTTCAAGTTTTTGAGTATTCTCTAACTTTTCTAAATCATCCAGGTCAATTTTTCGGTAAAAACATGAATAATAACCTGTATGGCAGGCCCCGCCCTCTTGCTTAACCTTCATGAGAATGGCATCTTCATCACAATCCACCAAAACCTCTTCCACATACTGGATATGGCCTGAACTTTCTCCTTTTAACCAAAGTTTGTTACGTGAAGTACTCCAGTAATGAGCTTTTTTAGTCTCTAGAGTTTTTTTAAAGGCCTCTTCATTCATATAGGCCACCATAAGAATTTCAGATGTTTCAACATCCTGCGATATGGCAATAATCAGTTTCTGACCATTGATATTATGTTTAAAATTTAATGGAATAATAACATCTCCTTTAATAAATATGATTAAATTAATTTTAAAACATGCTCCACGATGTTATCCACAGGGATTTCTTCTTGGTCTCCTGTTTCCATGTTTTTGAGAGTAATATTGCCCTCTAAAAGATCTTTTTCACCCACCAAAATCACATATCTGGCACCAATATGGTTAGCATAGGTAAGTATTTTTTTAAATTTTCGCCGGCCCAGATCCACTTCGGTGGAAATACCAGCATTTCTTAGTTTTTGGGTAATCTCAAATGATTTAGGTCGGGTAGCATTAGAAATTGGGGCGACAAATATGTTGGCAGCACCATCACTTTTTAATTCTTTATTTTGATGTATCAAGGCACCCATGAGCCGATCAAATCCAAATGCAAAACCAGTAGATCCTACTTTTTCTCCACCAAAGTTTTCAATGAGATTATAGGAACCTCCCCCACAAATCTGTTTCTGGGCTCCCAGCTTGGGTACGTAAATTTCAAAAACCATACCGCTGTAATAATCCAAACCCCTGGCTATTCCTAAATTAATTACAAATTTTGTATTACGTCCAAAATCACCTACTCCAAAATCATTTAATGTTTTTAAAAGTTGGGAAAATTCATCCAAGGCATCCAGAACCATTTTTTTATCATTAATTTTAGCTCTGAGGTTATCAAGTATCTCGCATCCGCCTTTCATTTCAATAATCATTAAAAGAATATTAGTTGTTTCATAGTCCATATCTACTTCTTTTAAGAAATTTTGAAGCTCTTCCACATCACCCTTATCAATGAGGACCATTATCTGTTCTTGATGGGATTCTTCCACTTGAGCCTCTTTAAGAAGCCCTCTTACAATTCCCAGATGGCCAATATGGATTTCGTATCCTTCTAGGCCTAATTTTTCTAGAGATTGAGATGCCATGGTAATTATCTCAGCATCTGCCTCAGGAGTTTTCCCACCTATTAATTCACATCCAAATTGCCAAAACTGACGGTACCTTCCTTTTTGAGGTCTTTCGTATCTAAAACAGCTCCCGTAGTAGTACATCTTAATTGGCTTAGGAGATTTTTGCATATTACTCATATAAAGGCGTGCAACGGGGGCAGTTATTTCGGGTCTGAGGGTTAATTCTCTTTCGTTTTTGTCTTTAAAATTGTAAAGCTGTTCAACTATCTGTTCCCCCGATTTAATGGTGAAAAGAGATAAATTTTCAAATAAAGGAGTTTTAATCTCCTGATAAGCATAAGTTTCAAAAACCTTTTTTAAAGTAGCTTCTACTTGCTTGCGCTGATTCATTTCTTCAAAGAGGAAATCTCTTGTTCCTCGAGGTTTTGATAATTCCATATTCGTCCTCCACGATAAATTCAATAAATGGTTAAAATTACTTTTATTTTAATGAGTTAGTGTACTTATGAGTATTATTTCAGATACATGCGCTAGTTAATAGCTCACCAAATACGATATTATTCATGTTTTTAATTATATTAAATCAATCATAGTACTTCAAGTACTCTTTTAACATTTTAGGGAATGAATTGGCATTTAAAAATCTCAATCCTAGTCTTTCGGCCCAAACACGGATTCCTTCATCGGCGGCCACTACTCCAGCACCTAATTCTTTGGCTAGAAGTAGTACATCTAAATCAGGGGCACTGTCCAATGTTCCTTTTCTAAGTGCGGCCCGGTATTTCTTTCGAAAATCTTTAATGGCCTTCCCAATTATTTCCATTTCCACCTTACTCTTCTTTTCACCACGAGAAACCATAACCATAGATTCAATTGCAGCTTCCCATATGGCGGTTTCAGATGTTTTCATACCCTTATTCATCCGTTCCCGAATGTCTAATACATATTCATAGAAAATTTCGGATGGTATTTGAGTATCATATCTATTTGGTGTTTTTTTCACAATCCATGTTTCAGCCTTAACCATAATATCTTCTGGGCATTCATAACGTGCCATGTAATCAGAAAATTCTTTATAAGTTATGGGGGGCATATGGCAGCTTATATTAAGTTTTATTCTAGAACTAGCTAGTAAATCTAGCATAACATCTACGGATTTGGATAAGTTTCCATCACCTAACTCTTCTCTTAAAACGTTATCTGTAAAAGCAGTAGTATCCAGAACAAATCTCTGTTTTGCAAGAACCATATCAATCTCCCCTTTGCCAAATATATAATATTTAAATTTAGATAATTTATGGGATTAAAAAATTTAATTATTATTATGAGTTTATTTTAAACTGCTTTAAGTAATTTCATAATTACTATGAATGTTTTTATAACTAATATGGATTTTGAATACACTAAATTACTTTTAATATTCTAATTTTCATTTTAATTATAAAATACTTTTAATCTCAATTTTTCAATCTTCAATAATATCTATAATTAATTTTCTAACACTAATTTTATCTAAAAATAGATTAATATAATTAATGGTAAGTATTATGGTGAATTGATAAAAAAAATATTAAAATTATATTATTATATGATTACTATTAATCAACTCATAAAGTATGAATATTTAATGAGATTACTATATAATAATTATTAGTTAATATCGTATATCTCTTGATGGAATATACATATATTTTTTTGAAAATATTAAAGGTGATACTGTGATAACGGGAAAAACAAATATTGTGGGATTAATTGGCCATCCGGTTGAACACAGCATGTCTCCTGCCATGCACAATGCGGCGTTTGAGTACATGGGCTTGGATTATGTATATGTCTCATTCAATGTA
>JAUXXK010000336.1 GCA_030681145.1 Methanobacteriaceae archaeon
TACATTAGGGAATCGTGTAAGAATCAAACTTACCGTGTAAATGGGTTTGCTTTGTCTATTGAGTATTGCTTGTGTTTTCTGAGCAATCATACCCGTGGATGTGATACTATTATCAACTACGCTTGATCCTTGTATTAGGCCATAACCGGGGTGTTCGAATCCATCTTCATCTGTCCATCCATTTATACTTTCAAGGTCTTGACGATGAACAGTTATATCACTGTTTTCTCCAGCATAACCATATAAATCGTTGACTATATTTTCAGCATTCTCAGATGTGGTCATACTGATAAGCCGTGGGTTATTTTTTGTAATAGTGACACCAATATCTCCATTTTTATCCTCAGTATAAAAAGTTCTGAGTTGATTATTATCATCAATGAACCAGTTTATCGTTTTTCCTTTTTTCAAGCTAATCATATTCATTAAACTGTCCAAAGCTGATTTTTTAGTATCATAACTCCCACACCACCCCGGGAATACTGTTGTTTTATTAGGGATATTTCCTATGTTAAGGTCTACACCAGGACCTACAGTTATCCCAGTGTCAGCTAGAATTATACTTAATAATTGATTAACTGTTCTATTTGTAACTGTTTTACCCGCGCATAAGACTCCTGAACCTTTGTTTATCAATCCTAGACTTATGTGTCTACCACTGATATTATAATTTTTTTCAGCTCCTTGTATTGATTCTGTGACTTCTTGTATTATTCCTTCATAGATTTTACGTGTTTGGTTTCCTTGTATTTCTTCAAATAATATTACTTGTCCTGTGAGGAATTGTTCATCTTCAGATGAGCTGATAATGACTTCGAAATTTGATGTTCCATCGCTTTTCCGTTTTTGTATAGCGAAATTAGTTATATTATAATAATCTCCTTCCTGAGTTGATACACGTAGATCATTACTGGTGAGACGGGGTGAACTCATAGGTGATTCATCAAATACACACCCATTTAAATTAAATATTTGGCTGGTTTCATGAGTACCAATACCATTCCATGCGCTAATTTGTCCAACAGTAGGATAATTATTCGCAATCTGTTTAACTTTCACATAATCTATATTATAGACACTAGAAGCGTCTTCAGTTGCTGAGAAGATTAATCTTTTAAGATTTGCAACTTTGGATCCATAACTTCTAGAGGATATAGTTGTCGATTTATCATCTGATAGGATATTCCATGTGTAATTATTTGATGAATTAATCCACTGCATGACATACCAAATATTATTGGTCAGAGTTACCCCTGTGTTACCATTCCAATAGATGGAAGGGGAAAATATACCATAATCAAAAAAAGGTGATCCTGTTTTAGATTGTGTTGTTAAATAGGGCCTATTCCTATAAACTGATGGGTGTTTATATCTAATTTCTACAATAAAATCATAATCTACATTAAAGTCTTTTAGCATATAGGCTGTGCTTCCTCCAGAGGAAATAGTGGCTATTCCATCAGTTACAGTTACATTTCCAGTTATAGTCCAATTATTTAAATTTTCTAATGTGTCATATATCACATGAACATTTTGAGGATTTGAATTGTTTATTGCCTCTGAATTTCCAGCTAAAGCATATATATTAGTAAATGATGGGCTTGCAGCCAATGATGGGACTTTAACTGTAATTTTAGCATAATCAAAAGGATTGTATTCTGTTATTTCATATCCTAATTGTGCTGTTTTAGTGGAATCCAAAAATCTTAAATCACTAAAATCATGATTCATGAATGATTCATATTTAATAGTAATGTCAACTGGGAAATCAGTTTTTGCACCATCGGTACTGCCGGTGATTGGGATTGATGCAATGAATCCCCAATCTTCAAAACCGACTATGGATTCTTCACCTATACAATCTGCGGTTATGCGTAATCCGCATATGAAATTACCAGCCACGGCCCAGTTAGGGATATAATTTTTAATATAAAAAGGTTGAGGTGTGCTTTGTGGTACTGTTGAAAAATTAAGAGTGTTCAGATATGTGTTATCGTCTTCTGATAAAAGCATGTATTTATGGGATAATGTGCTAGCTTTCTCCATAGGGTCCGGTATAATATCAGGGGATAATGCGTATGGTTCTATTAGAATATTATTTAGTTCAAAATAATCACTTTTAAGATTAATAATCTTTGGAGCTGATTCATTATTCTGGAATAATGATTCAAATAGTACTTTGTCCAGGACGATACCATCTACGTCCATGATATAAAATTTATTCATACGTAAATCACCCTTACTTTTTTCAATCGGCTGCCACTATTATCCTCGGCCGTGTTTCCAGCAACTTGGTAAGGGTAATGTGTGGATGTGCTGAATTCTAAAACATTTGATGGTGGTTCAACTGTGAATGATAATGTTTCTTCGCCAGTAGTCCCAGTATCACCGGTATTATGATTATGACTGTAATGCCATTTTTGTCGATTACCGTTGATTTCTAGCCAAGCACCGTCTGGACCAGATGGTATGTTACAAGCAGAACCGGTTACTTCTACAAGTTTAACCTCTCTTTCTTCTACGATAGTCATTGATCCTATCTCAGTCCCTATACTATCAGGTTCAACCGCTTGGGCTGCGGGTTCAAAATATAATGATACACGTATACTGTCCACCCAGCAGGTTTTCCAACGGTCTAATGTGGCCCAATACCATATTGTGAAATTCGGACTGTTATATAGTGAGGGGTTACTTGAGAAAGTTTTTATTTTAGCTAGGTTTTTGGTAGGATAAGCTGTATCCCACCAAGCATCCCGTCGTGTGGAGGGTGATGAATTTTGAACATAATTAATAGGATAATTTAGTGAATCTGCACCTATTCCCTTTAAACTAATACGATGACTTGCTTGTTTAAAAGCTGGGCTTCTGATTTTACTATTATTAGCATATCGGACTTTAACAACAACACGTTTAATAACCATATCCGTGGGTATGTTAAACCCAAAATTAGATGCTTTTAATACATAAGTCCATCCTGGTGTGCCGCTATTATTATATGAAGATGCATAAACATTGTCATCAGCCCCAATATTATCTGGATTAGACCATGAAACATTACGAGCTGCCCCCGCTGATGATTGGGCCACGGTTTGTGGCCATTTAGTAGCTGCACCTCCTACTTCGTTACCATTCCAGAGATTGTAATCAATGTTAGGATAAACACGGTAATCAGGGACATAAGTGATGTTGCTTGGTAGGTTAGTGACAAGTAATTCTAGGACCAGGCTCCACTGGATTATTGAATCTGAGAAACTGTCCTCTGCGAACTGTGGATAATATATTGCTCCTTGCCATTCCGTGTCACCTTCACTTAAACTTATTATTTCACCATCGCTTGTTATTTGAAGGTCGTTTCCACCGTTTAATAAAGGTATTTGGTTTATACTTGCACAGGCAACATCCATGAATTGTTTTATTTCATCTCTTGCAGATGCTATGAATTCATCCGGTGAAGCTGCACAGTTTAATGTTACCTGTGGATAGTTACTCCAGTCAACGGATTCTATCCATTGCGGGATTATCCCGTTAATTACCCATTCTCCATAAGCCATTTGTTTCACCTTAAGATATTGATACCGTTACTTATAGCACTTCTACGTAGTCCGCTCACTATACCCGATCCTAATTGTTCACCGGCTTTTCTTATATTGCTAGTGCTACCATTACTTATTTTAACCGCTCCTTCGCTTACAACTACTTTCAGGCTGTTTGATGATGTATTGACATTTGATCCTAGTCCGGGATTGGTGGCCGCGGATGGTAATCCGTCTAACTTATTGAATAATGAACCTGATTCAAATCCTTGGCTTAGGTTAGATGCGAGATCAGCTCCCCAGTTATAAAGATTTTTAAATTTCACTTTTGATAGTGGTCCCATACGTGGAGGGCTTTGAGGGAAATAGCTCCTTAGATGATTTAAAGCTGCAGTCACATTTGGGAATTTACTCTTCAAACCACTAACAAACTTGTTTATCGTTTTTTGGCCCCAGCTATACATGTCTCCAGGGATGCCACTTATTTTCCGTGATATCAACTTACCAATACCACTCAATCCATCTACTATTTTACTCCATTTAATTCTTAATGAGTCTTGTATTTGTTTCTTTTTGGTTTGTACCCATGTTTTTAGTTCATTCCAACGATCCAAAACCCATTTCTTAGCAGCTGCAAGTCCACTGATTATTTTACTCCATTTGATAATTAAGGAGTCTTGTATCTGTTTTTTCTTGGTTTGTACCCATGTTTTTAGTTCATTCCAACGATCCAAAACCCATTTCTTAGCTGCGGCTAATCCTTCTGTTATTTTTTTCCAATTAATTTTCAGATAGTCTGTGATTTCCTTCTTTTTTTTCTTTATATAGTCGCTTAATTTCTTGAAATCCTCTTTAACACTTTTGAATGGATCAGCTTTTTTGGTTCCGGTTAATGTATCCCATAAACTATCCCAAAAACCACGTAATGGGTCTTGAATATTAGTCCTGAGCCAATTCTCCACTGATTCCGCGGTGTTCTCACCAAATATCATCTTCATAACATCAAAACTACTAGAACCTTCACCATATAATGGTATTTTATCTAATAGCTGTTTAATAGCGTCCTTGATTATTTTATATTGTTCTCCTTTACCTATGGCCTTTGATATACCTTCCAATATACCATCCCATAACTCACCACCCATTATAGAATATGTTTTCTCCCATCCACTTTTTTTCAAATCATCAGCTGAATTAGTTAAAGCCTCCAGGATCAATGGGACAATCATTAACACTTCCCCACTCAGTTTGGGTAGGATGTTCCTTAATGATTTACTCATACCGTTACCCAAGTTTTTAGGGATCAACCCTCCAATCTTTTGAAACGATGGTAATTTTGATGAAATAGTTTTTTGGATAGATTTCAAAATATCATCAATAAAATTAAGGTTCACCGCTCCTTTTTCTGATTTGAATATATCTGAGATCTTGAATTTGCCTTTAAGAGAACTTAGCTTAGTACGAGCACTTTTAGCAAACCGTGCAATCCGCCCATCCTGTTCACCAAGAACCTTATCAGATCCTTTAAAAAAATCATCAAGCAATGATTTTCCTTTACCCCCGCCTTT
>JAUXXK010000338.1 GCA_030681145.1 Methanobacteriaceae archaeon
AAAATAATTAAATCTGGAGAAACTACTCTTTTAATTTTGGCCATTTCATCCATAAGATTTATATTGGTTTGCATTCTCCCAGCAGTATCTACCAAAACGATTTCTTTATTCTGTGCACGAGCATGAGAAACAGCATCATAAGCTACTGCCGCGGGGTCTGCTCCTTTTTTGTGTTTAATGATTTTAACACCAATAGTTTCCGCATGGTGGCTTATCTGTTCTATTGCTCCTGCTCTGAATGTGTCAGAAGCAGCTATAACTGGAGTATGCCCTTTATTAATAAAATAAGTGGAAATTTTTGCAATGGTTGTTGTTTTTCCAGTGCCATTTATACCAACAAACATGATTATTAATGGTTCGCCGATAGCCTTTTTTTCTTCAAGGATATGGTCAATGTTTTTACTTTCCACATCCAGAATGTCTGAAACAGCTTTTTTTAAAGCTTTTCGGGTGTAATCTGAAATATCACTGCTTCGTTTTATTTTCTTACCTACCAAATCATTTTTAACTGATTTAATGATTTTTTCAGCTACTTCTAAAGCTACATCACTTTCTAAAAGAGACATTTCAAGTTCCCATAATAACTCGTCAATATCATTTTTAGAAATAGTTTTTTCTCGAATAAAAGAAAAAACGCCGGATTTAGATTTTTCTTTAGATTTTTCTAATTCTTCGGAAACTAATTTTTTAGTATCTTCTTTAGAATCAGAATCTTGGGTGGGATATTCTTCATAAGATTTAACTTTCTCAGTAGAATCTTGATCTTGGTACTTATTTTTAGATGTTATTGCTGAAGAAGATTTTCCATTTTTTAAATCTCCTTCTGCTTTTTTAACTTCTTCTTCCTGAGAAACTTTTTCAGCTAGTTTACTAACAGTACCGCTGAATTTCTTTTTTAAAGAATCAAACAATTACTGTCCACTTCCCTTAACTTTTTGGAGGAGTTCCTCTGCTTGAGGGGTCAGTTTAACAATTATATCGCTTAATTGTTGTAAATTTTGAGCCATTTTTTCCATTGTTTGTCTCATTTCGTCTTTCTGGGTGGAAACAGTTTCTTGGGCTTCTTCAACTTTTTTGGTTATGGCTACACCAGCACCGACACTCATAATCACTTCTTCAGTGTTTTTGATTTCTGCATTGATGAAAGAACCAGCACCTAATGGTACCAATGTTTCCAAATCTTTTCCTTCTTTTATAGCTTCCAGAGTATTATCTAAAATTTCTAATTCTCCCAGGGATGCTTTAACAGTTTCCATTTGCTGCTGAATTAGATCTGCTTGATTTTGGTATTGGTTTAATTCGTTTACTAATGCTTCTAATCTCTGCTGGTCTTCCATAGAATCACCTTGTTATAGATTTTACTATGGAATCTTGTATATCTTCTGCAGATATTTCCTCAATTTTTTCGATTTTTATTTGATATCTACTAAGGTGATGTTTGCTTCCAATTTCGGAATAAATTCTTTCATAGATATCTTCTTCTTTAACGGCTTTTAGTTCTTTGGTGAATGGTTTTAAACTTTCACCCAATACAAATTTGCCTTGAATCTTAAATATTTTTGTTTTCATAAATATCCCTCGAGAAAACCTAATGCTTCCTCTATTCTTGCCATTTCTGGCCCGGTTGTTATTTCTCCAACCAGAACTCCATTAGAATTAGCCGCGGAACATGCTCCCACAAGACCAATCCCTCTGTTAACGGTTCCCACATCTGTTGGAACTTTTAGAACATCTTCAACTATTTTTAACTCAGATTGAGTAGTTTGGGGGTGTAATAAAGCTCCTTTGTTAGTTACTATGCCTACTGAACCAATAATATTAAATTTGGCTATTGTGGTTTGGTAAACATCAACCTCAAGAACTTTATTTATGATATCTACAGATTTATCTGAGATATCTGGACTAACCAGTGCTCCATTATCATTTACTAGTATGATATTTCCTACTGCAGTGTGCCTGTCTGGCATTTTTTCTACATTAATACCTGCTTTTTGCATAGCTTCCATTTCCCGATCCATGGTGTGTCTGGAAACTAAAAAACCATTTGAATTACCTACAGCAAGCGCGCCTGCCAGACTACTTCCACTAATAGATGTTCTTAAAACATCAATTTCCAAGGCTTCTTTAATGTTTTTTTCCATAACCTCTGGAAGGTTCAAGGGAACCAATGCTACATTGTCAGTAACAGATATGTAAACTCCCAGATTGGGATTTCCACTGAGGTTGATTCTCCGTATCATGTTTCACCAATAAATGCTAATTAACTGAATTATTCGACTAAAGTCACAGCTACGCTACCATCTTCTTCTTTGACGGCTTTTACTTTTATTTTTGGGGGAATTTTTTGAATTCCTCTTTCCCATAGTTTTTCATTAACAGAAGCGTCTAATTTTATTTCTTCTGATTTCATATGTTTTTGTAAGAATGCTCTAACAACTCGCACTGCTTTGGGAGTCCTGATTGTTCTTGGTGCATCTTTAACTTTTCTAAGGGGTATAACATAAATTCTTTCCATAAAAAGGCCTCCTAAACTTTTAGATTGCTTCTTCTCCAGTGCCTCATCTTAGGGTGACTACGCACTTTACGGTTAGTTTTCATTGTAGCCCATAAAGGCACCCTTCTGTTTTGTTTGTTTGCTTTAGCAAGTCTTAATTTTTTAGCTAATGGTTTATTTCTGCTCATTTTTTCTCCACCAATAACTTAATGACAATCCATTTTATCATCTAAAGTTTAAGTTTATTAAACTTATATCAATAAATGGTTATTTCATTTAGTATTCAACATGAAATTAACATTAAGTTTATTATTTAAAATCTATTAAATTATCTAAGTTGATTTACTTCCAGCTGGTAACTCTGGTCTGGTAATGTT
>JAUXXK010000020.1 GCA_030681145.1 Methanobacteriaceae archaeon
TTGATAAATTTCAAAAATTTACTTAGAATAACATTATGATATTAATCCTTTAAAACTTGTTTTTCAGGACAATAGTACGTTGTTCGCCCACCTACTTTAATTATATCTAATTTCCCATATTCTGCACATTCTCCTCCCGGATATCGATGAGGTAATAAAAAATTTTCTGGAAAATCAAGCATTATGTCCTTAATTTTTATAGCTTTTTGAAGAACCATATGCATGTTGTTGTATAAAACTACTAAATCTTCAATTTTCAACCGGTTTGCTTTTATTAGTGGATGTATTCCACTTTGATATAGTATTTCATCAGCATAAAGATTCCCTATGCCTGCTAAAAAATTCTGATTCATTAAAAGTGTTTTAATATATCCTTTCCTACCCTCAAAGATCTTAATAAAATTTTTTTGATTAATTTCAAGTGCATCCGGCCCTAATTTCTTTTTCTCAATAAAATTATTAATATTTTCAATAAGGCTTAATTTACCAAATTTACGAGGATCCTCAAAATTTAGTGTATTTCCATTTTTAAATATGAACGAAATTCTGCTGTGTGGGGTTTGGCCTTCTTTAAGAGAACTATATTTAAAAAAACCAGTCATTCCAAAGTGAAAAGCAAGTAAAAAATCATTAGAAACTGATACAAATAAATATTTTCCGTATCTGGAGCTTGAAACAAAAAATTCTGATTCTACAATGGTTTTAATATTTTTTTTAGATGTTTCAACCAGTATTTCTGGATTATTAACCACAACTTTTTTAATGTTTTGATTAAGAGAAGTGGAATCAAAATACTGTTTGAAAATTTCTACACTGGGAAGTTCTGGCATCCCCGGGCCTCCTTTTTGAACAAATAGTTCAAAATATTGAATATTTATTAAAATAAAAATTAATTATTAAACTAAAAAATTAATCCAATTTTTCTAGGCGTTCTTTGAATTCTTTTCGATGTCTTTTTTCTTCATCAATGATGTGTTTTAAAACACCCACTACTTCTTCGTCGTCAATTATTTCAATTTGACGCAAATATTCATTTATTCCTTCAGTTTCCTTTTCAATCTGAAGTTTTAATTGACCTATTAAATCTTCTGATGAAAAATCAAGTTCACGGTGTTCCATAGTGGGTTTACCGCCTCTTTTAACTATTAAATCAGCTAGCCACCACATATGTCTCATTTCATCTACAGATATGGCTTCCGTTAAACGACTAACATCACAATCTTCAATAATAAATGAATTATATGAATATACCATCACGGCTTCCAGTTCATGAACAAAATCTATATTCAATAAACGTATTATCTCATCGTTGTTCATTAATAACTCCTCCTTGGATTTATTTTTTATTTTAAGCATTAATCCAAATATTTATAATTAAAGCGCTAAAGCGTTTTATATTAATAATATTTATTTTCTAATACAAATAAATCTTATCTAATTGACCCTAAAAAAACTTAAACATATTTTTAGTATCAATAAAAACTTTAAAAAATTGAATGGTTCATATGAACAAAAAAATATTCAGTCCTGGTGGAAAAGTTGATTATGATATCATCCGGCGCAAAATTAAACACCCTAGATTAGAATTTAAAACAGGAAAGTTGATTTTGATTTTACCGGAATATTATAAAACTCCTGAAAAAATCATTGAAAAGCATCTTAAATGGATTCAAGATAAATTAGAGGTTATTGAAAAATCCCGCTCATGCAAACTTAACTTTGATCGAGATGAAAATGATTTAAAAGAGGATATAATTCGATTTGTGGCAATATATTCTGATAAAATGGAATTAGTACCTGGTGAGATTAAATTTCGGAAAATGAAAAAAAGATGGGGTAGCTGTGATAACAACGGAAACCTTAAATTTAACACCAGAATGAAATACCTTCCAGATAAACTTATTGAATACGTTGTTTTCCATGAAATGGGCCATTTGTTGGAATTTGGCCATAATCGTAATTTTTATGATATAATCTTTGCTGAGTATCCTGAATACAAAAAATTGGATCTAGAACTTTCTATGTACTGGTTTGCTATAAACTCTCAAACTAATAATTTTAAAGATTCCTTATAATTAAACCAGAAATTATTATTAAAAGAATTATTTACAAATATATATTGAATACTAGATTATATTCCCAGAACCATATTAATAAAGATTTAATTAAATTTTTTATATTATGGGAATGGATTAAGAGGGGAAAAAATAATGTCCAATAAAGTTTATTTTGCTGATTTAAGATCCAGAAGTAACCTAGAAAATAAGGGAAATAAGATTGTAAATCTTTTTGATAAAGCGGGTTTTAAAGAATTATTCACCCCCGAAGATTTGGTAGCTGTAAAGGTTCATTTTGGAGAAAGGGGAAATGATTCCTATGTTAGTCCGGTCATGATAAGATATTTGGTGGATAAAATAAAAGAAAATGGGGCTAAAATGTTTGTAACGGATACTAATACTCTATATTATGGTAGTCGTCATAATGCTGTTAGTCATCTGGAAACTGCAATTTTAAATGGTTTTGATTATTCTGTGGTGGGTGCTCCATTAATCATAGCCGATGGATTAACTAGCGAGAACGAAGAAATTGTTGAAATAAATCAGAAGCACTTTAAAAAAGTCAAAATTGCAGGAGATCTGGCTAAATCTACTTCTATGGTGGTTGTATCTCATTTTAAAGGCCACGGTCTCAGTGGATTCGGGGGTGCCCTTAAAAATTTGGCTATGGGATGCGCCACCATTGCTGGAAAATTGGATCAGCATAAATGTGCTAAACCTATTATCAAAGATAATTGTAATGGGTGTGCCATCTGCTTTGATTCCTGTCCAACTGATGCCATAATCATGAAATCCGTAGATAATGGTTTAATCGCTTCTATTGAATATGGATCATGTGTTGCATGTATGAATTGCATGGACTCTTGTGAAAATGAAGCCATTGATGTGGACTGGAAAAATGACATTCCCTTATTTGTGGAGAGAATGATGGAATATGCCTACGGTGCTCTCAATGGAAAAGAAAATAAAATTGCTTATTTCAACTTTTTAGTTAACATTACTCCAGATTGTGATTGTGTTCCTTGGAGTGATGCACCAATGGTTCCAGATATAGGAATATTGGCATCTAATGATCCTGTGGCCATAGATACCGCCAGTTATGATTTGGTAAATAGTCAAAAAGGTTTTAAAAATTCTCTATTGGATAAAAACTTCAAAAAAGGAGAAGATAAATTTAAAGGTGTTTGGGATGGTGTGGATGGAACTAAACAACTGGAATATGCTGAAAAGATGGGGATGGGGACTAGAGAGTATGAACTAATCAGATTATAATTTAATTTTGATTATGGGTGTCTTCAAAATATATTTTTTTAAATTATTTAAATAAAAATAATTAGAATTAAATAAAATGACTAATCATTTATCGAGAAATATCTAACATTCTTTGTACAGATTTTAAAGCTTTAACAGCAATATCTTCTGGAACAGTGACCACAAAAACTTCATTTAAAAGAGAGTTTTTAACTTTTTCCAGTGTATGGAGCTTCATGTTTTCACAAATGGCCTCTTCAAATGCAGGGATTGATTTTTTCCCGGGGTTTTCTCGATTAAGGCGAGTACTCATATCTATTTCGGTTCCAATAATGAAGATATCTTTTGAAGATTCATTCACTTGTTTTAACATACCACCTGTACTTAAAACATAATCTCCTGCTTGTTGAACTTCGGGATCACATTCCGGATGAACTAATACTGATGCATCGGGATATTTCTCCTTCAAAATTAATATATCTGCGGGATTAAACATTTTGTGCACGTAACAGTGCCCATTTTCGGGAATTGGTATGATTTCCTTTTTTGTATGTTGACTCACATACCAAGCAAGGTTTTTATCGGGACCAAATAGTATTGTTTCCTCTTTTAAGCTCTCTACTATTTTAATAGCATTGGCTGAAGTACAGAGAACATCAGCTTCTGCTTTGGCTTCTGCTAGAGTATTGACATATAAAACCACTGCGGCATTAGGATATCTTTCTTTAGCCTTTCTAATTTCATTTGCGGGGAGCATATGTGCCATAGGACACTCGGCACCAGCATCGGGTATAACTATTTTTTTTCCGGGATTGAGAATATAAGCAGTTTCTGCCATGAAATCCACTCCACAGAATATCACTAGATCTTTAGTTTTTATTTGAGAGGCTTTGATGCAGAGTTCTAGTGAATCTCCAATAAAATCAGCTATTTCTTGTATTTCTCCAGGCTGGTAGTTGTGACATAATATAATGGCATTTTTTTCTTTTTTAAGCTTTAAAATCTCTTTTTGCAATTCATTGAGCATTTTATCCCCTAACTAATTAAATTATTATATTAAATATACTCATTTGACTTTTCAGAATTATAAATAAAAAATAATAAAATAATAAATGAGCTCAGGAAACCATGAGTTCTCTGAGTTCAGGATGTATTTTTTCTTTTATTCCCAGCTCTTCCATAGCTGGCCCATAAGAAGCATATATTTTTTTAAATTCAGGCCTTATCATGCCCCTAAAAGCACCGTATCCCATAACTTTTCCATATTTATCTGTTATGGAGGATATTATTTTAGTAAAACCATCAATAGTTTGTTTTTGTCTGGTTTCTAGTGGAAATTTTTCTAGATTTGAGCGGATTACATTGAATTGTAGTGAAGAATTGCTTTTAACATCCACACCATCTAATAATTCTGGACTTTCATCATAAGGAATGGATTTTTTAAGCATTCCCCTTGCGGGGGCAGTTCCCATAATTTTGCTGGCACCAATTGACATTGCCAGCATTATAGCTTCGTAAATATCAATAATTAATTCTGACTTTTTCGTTAAATCTCCAGGAACAGTCACAATATCTGGTAGTGGGGGGAATGATAGTGGTGGTTTTATAACAGGTATCTCCATTGCAGATGCCTTTTTTCCCTCTTTTGCAGTTATTTTTGGTTTTAATAGGGATTCATCAGCAATTTTTCTTTTTCCCACTTCTTTTTCAACAGTTTTTGTTTCTGTTATTTTTGGGGCGGCTTTAAATGTTTTAGATTCAATTATAATTTCTTCAATTGGATTACTTGAGGCCACACTGATTTCTTCTTTTTCTACTATTTTTGTTTTAATATCTGAAGATTCCATTCCCAATTCTGGAACTGCTTCGGTTATTTCTTGTTCAATAACTGGGGCGGTTTCGGGTGAGGGTATTGATTCCACAAACTCAGGAATTTCTTTTATTTCATCCATTTCCTTTATTATTTTAGCAGATTTTTTAGAAGAAAGAATTATCATACCTATATTGGCTTTTTTATTGGTTAAAACAACCAAATGTGCTCTTTCAAGACTTAAAAAAAGGGCCTTACCTTTGACTGATTCTACCAAAATTCTTTCTATTAGTCCTTGTTTACTGAGATCCAGTAACTTTTCTGATGAACTGCTAATGATATTGGCCATGGACCCAAAGAGGTCCACATTATCATAAGATAAACTACTGTATAAAATACCTCCCTGATTGTCAACAACCAGTGTTCCATCAACTCCTTTGATGTTATTGACTTTATTCAAGGCTTTTTCCAGTTTTAATTCGATGTTGGACCTTTTCATGGGAAATACCCGTCTTTTGGTTTCAATTAATTTAAATTCTTAAATCTATGATTGATGCTTCTTAGGTAGAATTCATAATTTTTGTGATATAGCTATTTTTTTATCTTAATACAATTTAAAGTATTATAT
>JAUXXK010000381.1 GCA_030681145.1 Methanobacteriaceae archaeon
TGCATAAAAATCATTGTATACAAATTCATGCATAAGGTAGATTTTTGGTGCATAGGATGGTGTATAGGATTCAAATTATTATTTGATTTATTTTAATTTTTCTCTTCAATCTTCCTATTTTTAATATTAATTCTTTAGGATCGTCCTTACAGAATAAGGTTCTAGAAATACTCTGGAGTTAAAAAAATTAATGGAAACTAATGGAGTGGGCACTTCTATCTGTTTCCAGGCCATAGTGGCCTAACTATTTGTGACGGATATTTTGGTGAGACAAAAACTTGAATTATGAGATGAATATGAGGCGAATTTCTTTTTTTAATTAAAAATGGCCCATTTATCTTAATTTTGTACAATTGGCAATAGTGAGTCATAAACTAAAAAAATGGCGCATAAAGTGGCGCATAAAAATAACAACTATAAAAGGATTATAGCATGTTGTTTGTTAATTCTTTATAAAAAAAATAGTATTTTTGGATTTATCCAAAGACTAACTTATTTATTTATATTTGAAATAAAATGAGTGGTTTTAAGGTTGTCATATTCATTTTATAGATTACTAGCAGAGATTGATATACATGCTACCATTAACAATAAAAAAAATAATTTATACTAAAATTTATAGATACTAAAAATATGTCACGTACTCTTCTAATTGTCATAGGAATATTAATTGCTTTAATTGTGGGAATGGCCTTTTATATCACAACAATGTTTCAAGAGGATCAAGACACTTTGTATCAGGTTTCAACAATCCAAAACCTGTCTGCTGGAGGTTATGATGGTTATCTAACCATTGGAGAAATTAAAAAGCAGGGTGATTTTGGTATTGGAACATTCAATAGGCTTGATGGAGAAATGATTGTATTAAATGGTACATTTTACCAAGTAAAATCTAATGGAACTATATATAATCCTCCAGATAATGAACAAATACCTTTTATCATGTTAACCTACTTTGAAGCAGATAATACCACTCCTGTAAAGCAATTGAATGGTAGTGACTTGGAAAATTCTTTAAATAATACTTTTCCACAGCCCAATATTTTCTATGCCATTAAAATCGTGGGAAATTTCACATATATTAAGGCCAGAAGCGTGCCAGAGCAGAGCTCCCCATATCAAAACATAACTGAAGTGATTAAAAACCAGACAATCTTTGAGTTTAATGATATAAATGGGACGATTGTTGGATTTTGGTGTCCAGATACTGTAGGTGGTTTAAATAATCCGGGTTTCCATTTCCATTTTATTTCACAAAATAAAACTGATGGCGGCCACGTCTTAGAATTCAATGTAGGCAATGCCACCATGCAATTGGATTATACTCCTAAGTTTTATATGGATATTCCCACCTGAATCGGGGTTTAAATTTTATACTAAGGATATGAATATTCCAACTTGAATATGGTATAAATTTTATACTCTTTTTATGAATATTCCCCCCTGAAATGGGGTTTAAATCAAACCTCATACATTAAATTTTATTTTTTAATATGATCGTAATTATTAAATCCATATAGAAAGATTATTATTCTAATAAGCTCAAATAATAATTGGGGGAAATGGTATTTACTATTATAAAATCACTGCTTTTTTTCTCCATAATTACATTAAATTGATTTTTAAACATAAGAATACATTTTAGGCTTGATATTTTATATCAAAAAAATGTAAAAGGAGGTGAAATAAGTGAAACAAAAAATAATCCTATTAGCTTCTGTTTTTATTTTGGCCATTATAATGTCCGGCGCGGTTTCCGCCACACCACAACCTGACCAGATCTATGTATCTCCAGATGGTGATGATAATAATGATGGTGTAACCCCAGAGACTGCTGTTCAAACCATAAATGTCGGTATCAATAAAGTAGCCAATAATGGTTTAGTTAAATTGGGACCAGGGACTTATAATAAAACCATAAATGGAGACAGCAAGGATGTTGATATCAAAATTTCCAAAAACCTGACTTTACAAGGTGCTGGTAAAGGATCAACCATCATTGATGCCCAGGGCAACTCACAGATATTTAACATTGATTATGATCTCACCGTACTAATAACTGGTATTACCTTTAAAAATGGTAAGCTCGATAACTCTGGCGGGGCCATATCCAGTGATGCTACTCTAACAGTTAAAGACTGTGAATTTATAAATAACCAGGCAGTGAATGATGGGGGAGGTGCCATATTTACCCATACCACTCTTAATGTTATAAACTGTGTATTCACCAACAATAAAGCTGAATCTGGTGGTGCTATTTTCAATAAAGGAGGTGATTTAACTGTCACCGGTAGTACCTTTAGTGGCAACCAGGCCAGTACGGACCCTGACAACTACAAAGGAGGAGGAGCAATATTCAATTATTACGGTACCTACCAGATAATTGGAAATACTTTCCTCAACAATGTGGGCAGTGCCATAAAATTATGGAATCCAAAAGAAACTAATTCCGAAGAATTTGAAGAAAAATTAATGGATAACACCAATAATATCCCGGCAAACAAAATT
This sequence comes from Methanobacteriaceae archaeon, assembly GCA_030681145.1. Taxonomy (GTDB): domain Archaea; phylum Methanobacteriota; class Methanobacteria; order Methanobacteriales; family Methanobacteriaceae; genus JAUXXK01. The sequence goes on from JAUXXK010000381.1 coordinate 2,509, forward strand.
AACTTCAATCGGATAGTGGGTAATACACCATTTGGAATATACCAAGTACTTGATTTAGAAACCAATTCCAGAATAGTGGATGCCAAGTATAACTGGTGGGGATCTAATAACCCTGATTTCCAAAATCTAGTTTCAGGCAATATTGACTACACTCCATGGTTGTACATGAAATTCAACAGTAACAGTATAAAGGTCAAAAAAGGAGATAATGTGCCTTTAATAGCCAGTTTCAACTATCTATATGATGGTAAAACAGTTACTGATCTTGACACTACTCTGGGACATATACCCGATGGAACTCCTGTGCTATTCACCACTAATCTGGGTGAAGTGGGTAGTAAATCCGTGACTAAATATACCATAAATGGTATAGCAACGGCCACTTTACGTGCCACAGAATCTGGAAATGCTCTAGTGGGTGCCGCAACAGATAGCCAGGCTTTAAGTACAACCATTGTAATAGCAGGAGCTGCAACAGTAAATAATCAATCCACAACACACACAGCAAATACAGCAAATACAATTGCAATGCAAACCACGGGATTCCCAATTGCCGCACTATTACTGGCTATTTTAATGATAGCTGGTGGAATAATAGGTTCTAAAAAATAATTAACCCTTTTTTTTCTTTTTTTAGTCTTAAGAAGTTTGTATTTTATTTTAAAAAGAGTTTTTAAAATTAATATTCTAGTTATTTAATTGCTAATTTTTTATAGATTAATTATTCATCTTATTTATTTGCTAATCTTTATTAAAATTAATTACTGCTATTTTATTCTAAAATGAATAATTATATAGGAATATCTTAGACATCCCAATGATTTATTATTCAAATATAACTGCTGTTCCGGTTGCAGTTACAATTAATACATTTCCTTGTAGCCCACCCATAGTAACATAATCAATTAAAACTTCAATCACCGTATCAGCTCCCAGTGATTTTGCTTCATCAAGCATTCTAGACATGGCCATCTTTCTAGCCTCTCCCAATTTAATATCCTCCATTTCAACTGGTTCAATAATATCGGAAAGCTTTGAAACAATACCCTCTGATACTTTTTCTTCAACTACGGCTTCTCCCACAACAAAACCCACATACTTTTTTATTTTTCCCTCATTTACAGGAGGAACAGATAATAATGGAATAGTTAGCCCATCTAAGAAAATTTCATCAGCAGATGGTCCGTTAATTATTTCTTCTTCTCCTCCGGCTACAGGAATTTTTCTCTGTATTTTAGAAGGAATGAAAATCAGGATCGCTATAACCTTTCTGATGATACTCACAGCAGCAATAAACAGAACATAATTCATTAGTATAGGGAAAGCCGCTTGAATAGTCAATATTATGGCGATTATAGTAATTAAACTCAAAGTAACAGGTTCTTTAGGGAAAATCCAACCAGGGCCAAACCAACCATAACCATTGATTAATAAGAATGTTAAAAGAGCACTAATAGCACCAGTACTTTTGCCGTACTTTTTATGAGCTATTGTAGTTTCAACAAATCCTGCTAGTAATGGGGATACTATATACATGATATTAAATCCGAAAATAATTAAATTCCAGGCTATACAAATAATAGCAGATCCAAATCCCAGTGAAACTCCGGATATTATGGCTATAAGTGCCCAGCGTTTTTCTACAATAAAATTTTTTTTAGAAGTTAACATAATTTGTCACTTTCGAGAGTTAATTTTTTTATTAAATCTGTTATTCTTGATAAGAAACTGCAGTTCCAAAGACGGTGACCATTATAGTGTTCCCCATGGTACCTCCAAGATTATGATATGCTAAGCGAGTTCCTATGATTGCATTGGCGCCTTTTTTTCTTGCTTTTTCTTTCATACTCTCTAGAGCCACTTTCCGGGCATTTAAAAGTTCTTCTTCATATTTAGAAGTTCTACCCCCTACCACATCTCTTACTCCTGAGAACATATCTTTATATAAATTTGCCCCTAGAAGAGAGTCTCCTGTTACAAAACCCAGATATTTATCAATATTTTTTCCTTCAATAGTTTGTGTAGTTAATATCAGCATTCAATTCCCCCTAAATAATAATTCATAATAATTAATGATTTTCTTAAACTCTTTAATTGTACATTTAAAATAAGTAATTATTTATATTTAGATAATAATTATATATACATTACTAATTTAAGCAAATCAATGTTTAACTTGTAGGAAAGTGATTATATGGAACACAAAAACCAGAATAAATGGGGGGCAGTTATAGTTGCCTGTATGGCTATTTTTATCATTGTTTTAGATTCTTCAGCCATGAATGTAGCAATAACAACTTTGGTTGTAGAATTAAATACTACTTTATCATCTATTCAAGCCATAATTGCCTTATATGCTTTAATAATTGCTTCATTTATGTTGTTGGGGAGTAAAATTCAAGATATTTTGGGTAGAAAGAAAACGTTTCTTTTAGGATTATTTATTTATGGAACTGGAACAACAATAGCAACTTTTAGTGTCAATGCAACTATGCTTATGGTGGGATGGGCATTTTTCGAAGGTATTGGTGCTGCCTTGATGCTGCCGGCCACAACTACTCTGGTAAGCTCTAGTTACGAAGGCAAAGATAAAGTAACTGCTTTCGGAATTTGGGGCGGTATAGCTGCGATGGGTGCTGCCATAGGACCAATAATCGGTGGAATTTTTACCACATTCCTTACTTGGAGGCTGGTTTTTGGATCTGAACTGATATTTATTGTAGCCATATTATTATTCAGACATTATTTAACAGAATCAAAACCAACCCTAAAATGGAAAGACTTAGACATCATAGGCGCAATTTTATCCATATTATCACTAATAATGGTTGTAATGGGAATATTATTCCTTACAAAGCCTCAAAACTGGGGATATGTTGTAACTTTAATTGTTTCTGGTGTAATCCTGTTTATAATATTCCTATTATGGCAGAGAAGAAGAATTAACCATGGCTTAGAACCGCTCTCAGATATATCTCTCCTAAAAAATAAAGTGTTTGGATTGGGGAACATAAACTCAGTTATTACTCAAATACCTCTGGCAGGTTTTCTTTTTATAATACCAGTATTCCTACAGCAGGTAACAAAATTAAATGCTTTTGACACGGGTTTGGCTCTGTTACCAGCTTCAATCGCCATATTACTATTATCAATACTTGGTGCACGAATATCATCATTTTTAGATAGCAAATACATCATCATGGTTGGTTTCATTGTTTCCGCATTAGGAACATTTATATTGGGCGGTGTATTCAATGTAAATACACAAATAATGGATATCGTGCCTGGAACGATTGTTTTTGGGATGGGAATAGGCCTTTTACTTTCACAGTTAACCAATTTAACTATGGATGCAGCTAGAGCTGATCAAGAAACTGATGCTTCTGGTTTTTTAAATTCCTTTAAAAATTTAGGATATTCAATGGGAACTGCTTTAATAGGTGTTTTACTATTAGTTGGAATATTTGGTGGACTAACAGCAAATATAGAATCATCGGGCCAATTTGATAATATGACAACCCAAGAGATTCAAGATGGCCTATTTAATTATGTGGAAAAGATGCAGACTAGTGCCCC
>JAUXXK010000383.1 GCA_030681145.1 Methanobacteriaceae archaeon
ATACAGAGTATTTTGAATTTAATACCAACCGTTATTATTGTTCGTATGACATCAACACCAGTTATGGAAGTTCCAGTTCTTTTATCATTTATCCCTACAGTAACATTATCTTTATTAATATTTGTCATTGCAGTATATTCATTTAAAAGAGAAAGGGCAATTAGACTTTAAATTAAATAAAACACTATTCATAATTTTTTTATGTTCATCTAAAAAGGGCCATATTAAGTTATAAAAATATATATGCTCATAAAAGTACCTGAAATTAAAGCAATGGTTAAATTATCATCTATTGGACTGTAAGCCTCACCAATAGCTCCATATATTGCACCAATCATAGCAGTAACCGGTTCGATTTGAGTAAGAGCTCCTAAAAATGCAATGATCAGAAATGCCAAAGAACCCTCCCATGTTTTTTTTGAATTGAAAATCAGTTGATGTTTACCCCATTTAGTGCCCACGAGTGTTGAAAAAGAATCTCCCAGAGTCAAAATAATAATAGCAGCATTCATAACTGCTAAATTATGTCCAAAAACTATCATGGCCATGGTGATTCCTGCAAAGAAATACACAAACCCCCTTTCATTTTTATCTCTCCTACAATTTCTCAGAATATTAGAAAAAATAGGCATATTCTTCCTTTTATCTATTTGATAAATTAATTCACCTATTACTGTTATACAAAAAGCTATGCCTATTAAAAAAGAAAATGGTATTAAATTTTCTAGAAAAATAAATAAAAGACCTGACAAATGGATCAATTGTCTTAAAAATTCTTTTTGAATAGACAACTTAATTCATCCCTTTAATAAAAAAATAATTGAGAATATAAATATTATGCCATGAATTTCTCAATAACCCCTTCATATGCTTCATGGAGTTTTTCGACCTCAATATCGACAAGATTATCAATAATTAACTTTTGACCTTTTACTTCTCCAATAATCGCATAAGGAGCATTTATTTTTTTAATAATTTTATCAATATCTTGTTTTTTAACCGAAATAATATATCGGGCATGAGATTCTGAAAACATTGTTTCAAATCCAGTTATATCTTCTCTTGGAGCCAATGCTAAATCAACATGTGCCCCAAACCCACTTTTTATTGCCATTTCAGCAAGAGCAATTCCTATTCCTCCTGCAGAACAGTCATGAATAGCAGTAATATTTTTTTCTGAATCATTTTTTAATAATTCAAGTATAGTATGAGCTGATTTAATTTCTTCATCAATTCTTATTTGCGGTGCAGATCCTTGCACCAAACCATGAACCGCCCTATAGTATTCTGAGCCATCTAGTTCATTGTATGTGCATCCGATAACAATTATCTGATCACCTTCTTTTTTAAAGTCCAAAGTTCTTACATGACTAATATCTGCCACACCAACCACGCCCACTACGGGAGAAGGATTTACAGTAATTCCCTCAGTTTCATTGTAAAAACTCACATTTCCACTTATTACTGGAGTCTTGAATTTTCCTGCTATGTCTGACATTCCCCTTACGCATTCTTTAAATTGCCAAAAAACTTCAGGTTTTTCTGGATTCCCGAAATTAAGGCAGTCAACAACACATAATGGTTTTGCGCCCATTGAAACAACATTTCGAATAGCTTCGGCGACTGAACCCGCCCCCCCATGATAAGGATCTAGTTTGGTGTGTATGCTATTACAATCTGCCGTTAATGCAACTGCTTTATCATCATCAACTTTTAAAACCGCAGCATCGTCTCCTGGTTTAACCATGGTTCTAACTTGAACTTCATGATCATACTGGCGGTAAACCCATTTTTTACTGGCCATGTTTTGAGAAGAAAGAATATTTAACAGAGCTTTTTCAGCAGATATATGTTTAACTTCCAAGTATTCCTCTTCTTTTACTGGTTCAAGAGCTTTTCTTTCGACAGTAGGTGGATCTGCGAGAATTTTTGTGGGAAGATTGGCTATAATAGT
>JAUXXK010000396.1 GCA_030681145.1 Methanobacteriaceae archaeon
GGAACTATAATTACCACAGTAGATGCATCATTATGTATCGATGAGTGTTTGAAAAACGTAGGAGGCAATGTTATAAGAACCAACGTTGGAGACGTTCATGTGGCACAGGAAATCGTCGAAAAAAGTGCTTCATTTGGAGGAGAACCTTCTGGAACTTGGATTCACCCCGAATTTTGCATGTGTCCCGATGGGATATTGTCCGCTTTAAAAGTAGTGGAACTTGTTTCTCGACAAGGCCCCCTTTCTAAGTTGTTAGCATCAATACCCGATTATCCAACTATGCGCGAAAAATTAGCCTGTTCAAATGAAAAGAAAATAACGGTTATGAAAATTGTAGAGGCTAGTCTTGAAGGTTGTTTTGATGATGTGGAAAATGTAAATAATATAGATGGGATACGCATCTCATTTAAAGATGGAAGCTGGGTACTAGTAAGACCATCAGGTACTGAACCTTACATCCGTATAACTCTTGAAGGACGGACAAAAACACGAGCCGGTGAAATTTTAAGGATTTCTTCAAAATTCATAGAAAATTCTATGAAATAATAAATTCATTTAATATAATCTTTTTTTATTTTTAGAAAAATAATTTTTTTTTTAAATTGATTTTAACAAAACCAACAACTATTAAAATATTCCACACAAAAGAATATTATTAAAAATATAAAATAAGTGGGATTAGTATATTAATATTTATTTTAATATTATATTATAGTTCAGGAGAAAATATTATGCAAGCCGTGATTCTAACTGCTGGAGAAGGGACTAGGATGCGCCCTTTAACTTTAACCCGGCCGAAAACCATGTTACCTGTGGGAGGGAATCCTATACTACAATACAATATAGAAGCCCTTCGTGACGCAGGAATAATTGAAATATTGCTGGTAACAGGTTACAAAGAAGAAATGGTTAAAAAATACTTTGGAAGCGGGAAAAAACTGGGAGTAAACCTTAATTACATCACCCAAAGAGAGAGGTTAGGTACGGCCCATGCCATTGGACACACCCGTGACTTTATGAAAGAAGATTTTGTGGTTCTAAATGGAGATATAATTATTGATCCTGATCTTTTAATGGAAATTATAGATAAGTATCAATCCATTTCCACCGATACCATGATGGTATTAACCGAAGTGGATGATCCCAGTTCATTTGGTGTTGTGGAAATAAAAAATGGTTTTATTACAAGTATAATTGAAAAACCACTTCCTGGCGAAGCTCCAAGCAACTTGATTAATACAGGAATATACATTTTTAATCAAGATATTCTATCTAAAATTGAAAAAACCCCCATATCTGAACGAGGCGAGTATGAAATAACGGATTCTCTGCAAATGCAGATAGATGAAGGAAAAAATGTAAGGGGATTTAAAACTCATAAAAAGTGGATAGACGTAGGAAGACCATGGGAACTTTTAGACATCAATGCAGAATTTCTAGAGAATATAGATGAAAAAATTGAGGGCCATATCGAAGAAGGTGTTAATATTACAGGCCCCATCATTTTAGGAAATAATAGCATTATTCGTTCGGGTACATATATTCAGGGCCCAGTTTACATAGGAAAAAACTGCGATATAGGACCCAATAGTTACCTACGCAGCAATACTTATCTTGGAGATAACGTAAGTGTGGGTAATGCAGTGGAAATAAAAAATTCTATTATCATGGATCACACTAACGTAAACCATCTAACATATATAGGAGATTCTATAATTGGGGCCCATTGTAACCTTGCTGCAGGTACTAATATAGCCAATCTGCGTTTTGATGATGAAAACATTAAAATGACTGTTAAAAAGAACCGAGTGGATACAAATCGACGTAAGTTAGGCGTGGTTTTTGGTGACTTTGTTAAAACTGGTATAAATTCTAGCTTTAATCCTGGTGTTAAGGTAGGTATTAATTCTTCAATTGGATCAGGGACTGTTATTTATAAAGATATTGGCTCTGAGAAAATTGTTCTAGTAAAACAAGAATATCAAATTATTGATAAAAAATAAGTCATTTGGGTTGATATTTTGAAAAAAATACATTCCACTGTTCAGATATTTCCGGGTTCGCATATCATAGGGAATGTTATTATAGGTAAAAATTCATCCATTTGGTACAACGCAGTTTTAAGGGGAGATATTGAAACCATTGTCATTAAAAAATGTTCTAATATTCAAGACAATTGTGTAGTGCATTCTTCTAAAAATTATCCGATAAAATTAGGTAACTATGTTTCAGTGGGACATGCAGCTGTTTTACACGGATGTGAGCTTGAAAACAATGTACTTGTAGGTATGAATGCAACAGTACTTAATGGGGCTCGAATTGGGGAAAATTCTATTATTGGTGCAGGAGCACTGGTAACTGAAAATAAAAAATTTCCATCTGGAAGTTTAGTAATGGGATTACCCGCTAAAGTTGTGCGAAGTTTAACCTCAGAAGAAAAAAAGTCAATTAAAGATAATGCTCTGAGATATGTTAATCTTTCTAAAAAATATTCAATGAAATAATCTAAAAGAAATAATAGCCATCCTAATGTTATATATCTTAAAAATTAACTGAAATATATACCAATCAGATTAATTAATACTGATAAATAAATATAGAATATCAATTTTTTATTTAAATCAAAAATCATATTAAAAAAAATAGTATGAAAGTATAATATTTATTCTCCAATTTAATCTAAAACTTTTAAATTTGTAAGTGATTTCCATGGTTAAAATACGTAAAATAATCAATGAACTGGCCCCTTATGTTCCAGGTAGATCAATAAACGAAATAGCAGAAGAATATAATCTTGAAAAAAAAGATATAATTAAACTGGGATCCAATGAAAACCCCTTAGGACCATCACCTGAAGCAATAAAAGCCGTGCAAGAAGAAGTTATGAAAATTAATCAGTACCCTGAGTCTGGTTTAAGTGACCTTAAAGAAGAAATATCTGCCTATTCTGGTGTTTCACCAGATCAAGTAGTTATTGGTGGAGATGGTGCTGACGAAATCATAGAAATACTTGGAAAAACATTCATGGACCCCGGATGTGAATTTATAGTTCCATTACCATCATATATGTACTATGAATACATTTTACAGACATATGAAGCAGTGCCAATATATGCTAGATGGGATGTGGAAAAAAACAAGTTGGATGTGCCATCTGTTATTGATTCCATAAACAAAAAAACACGTATAATATTTTTATGCACTCCAAATAATCCTACCGGAGGTCTAATTGATAAGGAAGATATCGAAACTATTTTAAAAGCTACTGATGCTTTAGTTGTAGTTGATGAAGCCTATTTCGAGTTTTCATTGGTGAACAATGTGGATTTACTTAAAAGTTATTCTAATTTATTTATAATGAGGACATTCTCTAAAGTATTGGGCTTGGCAGGTATGAGAATTGGTTACGGTCTTTCAAATCCGGAACTAATAGAGTATATGCACCGTTCTAAACCGGTTTTTAGTTTAACAAAACTTTCCCATGTAGCAGCACTGGCCACTTTGAGAGATAAAAATTACATAAAAAAATCAACAGATTATTCCATTGCAAGTCGTGAATTTTTATACACAGAAATCTCAAAAATTAATAATTTGAAAATATTCGACTCAAAAGCCAATTATCTATTGATTGATGTTCATGATACAGGGATAACAGCTACAGAATTAAGTAAAAAACTCTTGAAAGAAGGAATTATTGTTCGAGACTGTACATCCTTTAAAGGGCTAGATGAATATTGGATCAGAGCTAGTGTAGGAACTATGGAAGATAATAAAAAGTTTGTGCAAGTTTTAAAAAGCCTGGTTACTCATTAATAATTTTAAAAAAAGTATACTAAATTAAAAAATTCAAAATAGTGGGACTACATGAAAATTGGTGGAACATTCATATCTTCACTTGATTATCCTGGAAGGATTTCATTGGTTATTTCCACAGGAGGGTGTCCTTTAAAGTGCCCTTACTGTCACAATCCAGAATTAATAGATGGGGGAGATGAAGTATCATTAATTTCTATCTTTAAAAAAATTGATGATGCCACAGAGTTTGTGGATAGTGTAGCATTAACTGGAGGAGAACCCATATTACAATTTAATGCCGTGAAAGAGATTTTAGCTTATGCTAAAAGCCGAGGACTTGAAACAAAATTGGATACTAATGGTATTTATCCCGAAAAATTGAGTGAAATACTTTATCTGGCGGATTATGTGAGTTTGGATATAAAGTGTCCTTTTGATAAATATTCTGAGATTATTGGTGCGGATATTGGAAAAAAAGTGAAAAAATCCATGGAGATAATTTCAAGTTATCCCGAGACATTTTTAGAATGTAGAACCACTTACGTACCAGGACTTATGAAACCCGAGGATATTAAGCAAATTTCCAGAGAAATTAAATGTGATGTATATACCTTGCAGCAATTTAGAAACAGAAAGGTTCTGGACTCTTCACTAGATAAAATTCCTAGTCCGTCTCCACATGAACTGAAAAAAATAGGAGAAATGATTAAACCTATCTTAAATAAAGTAAAAATTAAAACTGCTGAATTTGGAGAAGAAATAATATAATTTTATTAAATAATCTGATCAATATTTAATATATCGAATTCATTACTTAATTGAATTATTATAGATTAATAATTTCAGGAGGAAACATGCCAATTTTATCCTTTGGAAGCCGCAATATAGATCTTATAACCGGTAAAAAAACCATGACCATCCGAAAAATCTGGAAAAAACAGCTAAAAGTTGGTGATCGGCTACATTGTTACTGGAATTTGGTATCCAAAGAAAGAAATAAAATATTTGAAGCAAAAGTAATTGAAATTGAAATCATACCTTTTAAAGAACTCATAAAAAATGATAAGCTTGCAAGAGAAGAAGGATTTAAAAATGCAAAAGAACTTTCTGCAGAATTCAGTAAGATGTATGTAGGTGAAATCAAAGAAGATGCGCTTTTCCAAGTAATAAGATTCAAAAAACTTCCCATAGACCAATGGGAAGGTGAAAAAATCGATGAAAAAGCTATGATCACCCAGAGAGCAGACATTCTATTTGATTCAGGTAAATACTATAAATCGGAGATATGTTATACCGCAGCACTTAAATTTGATCCAGATAACGTTTATATTCTAAATAAAAAAGGAGACAATTTGACTAGGCTGGGAAGGTTTAAAGAGGCAATTGATTGTTATAATCAAGCCTTGGAAATAGAACCAAAAAATGAATATATACTTAATAATAAGGCCATTACTCTTTTAAATTCTGGCCATCCTGAAAAGGCATTAAAATATAATGATAAAGCCATTGCAATAAACCATTCCAATGCAGTGATCCTTTATTGGAGAGGATTTATACTGGAAATGCTAGGAAAAACCTATGATGCGCTTAAAACATACGATAGAGTGCTGGGAATAGACCCAAATAACCCCGAAGTTTGGAATGCCCGTGGAAATCTTTTAACAGATTTGGGGCAAACCGAAAAAGCGCTAGAATCATATGATAAAGCATTGGAATTAGTTTTAGAAGATGAAGCAAATGCCACCGCGTGGAATAGAAAAGGAAATGCTTTGCTAGAATTAGGGCGATTTGAAGAGGCATTAAACTGTTATGACGAGGCATTAAACCTTGATAAAGATAATGATATTATCTGGACCAATAAAGGCGTGGTTTTAATGGAATTAAATCGGTTTAAGGAAGCAGAAGATGCTTTTAAAAAATCTTTACTAATAAATTCGCATAACGACGATGCTAGAGTATTAATGGATGAATGTCTTGAAAACCTTTAAAAGTTACTATTTTTTAATATTTATATCCTCCTTGAATCCCATTATAAATTTTCGATAGTAATAATAACAAATGTTATCTAATTGCAATATTTTTTATAATACATAGACTATTCCCAATTAATATAAGAAAGTTAGATTTTCTATTTTTTGTCATTAATCCCACCATATATCTTTAAAGTTATATTTTTCCCACTAACACAATTGAATGGTTCTTTTGAGAATTAGAAAAGGATAGTAGTTCTCAAGTTACTTATATTTATATCATGATGATTTATTAGGTTTATATGGGAATATCTTAAATTAATTGAGGTTTAATATAAATATAAAAAATCTAACTTAAAGTCATCCAATTCAATCTTGCAAAATTATAGAGTTATTCAAAAGGTACATAAAATGGATAAAAATCATAAAATGACCTTAAACAATATTGAAAAGCAGAAAATAGATAAAAAATTCAATCATGATCTTTTAAAATTCGTTGCGGGATTAGGAAAAGCTCTTAGCTCAGCCGGAATATCCGTAACCGCTATTCAATCTATCTTATATGATATAACTAGGGCTTATGGCGTTAATGCCGAAATATTATTCTTTACAACTTTTTTAATAATAAAGTTGGGAGATGAAGAATCTTCCCCTTTAGCAACTGTAAACAAAATATCAGGGCTTTCTCATCTAAATCAAGTTTCAGAACTATATGAATTAATATATTTAGCTGAAAAGGCAAAAATAAGCCCAGAAGAAGGTGAAAAGCGTCTTAAAGAAATAATGTGTCAAAAACACCGTTTTGGAGTTTTTGGAATAATCATTGGATACATCCTCTTTGCCCTGGGTTTAGGAATGTTATTGCAGCCTACACCCCAACAATTAATTGTTTCGGGATTTTTAGGAGGAATAGTAAGTTTATTATTAATTTTAAGTGAGAATAGGGTTCGTTTAACCCTTATTTTGCCAGTAATATCCGCATTTGTAGTTTCAACAATATTTTTTTGGGGAG
>JAUXXK010000219.1 GCA_030681145.1 Methanobacteriaceae archaeon
CAGAAGATGCTGAAATTTATAATAAAGGAAGGATGAATGGGCAGTTGCTTGCCAATAAATATGTGGTAGCAGATATTAAAAAAGAGAAGTTTGATTTGGTTATTGATGTGCATTCAAATAAAGGAGGTTGGGAAAAAAAGTGGTTTATTTTCAGCCCCATCAAAGGAGATTATTCAGAAACCATAGCCCAAAATATAAATAATAATATTTCATGGTTAACCTATTATGATCCACCTAACCCCACCAGCCCAGAATATGTGACAATTCCATTAATAAAATCTGGAATTCCAGCCATAATATATGAAATTTACACATATGACTCAGATATAAAATCTAAAGAACAAGCAGATGAATTTGTATCGGTAGTGGATAACATGACTATATAAATTCTTTCTAGGATAACTATAATAATCTTTTGAAACCATTAATATTTTTTTTCATAAATACTCTAATTAATAAAAAAATTAATATCCTCTTAAACCATAATAACTATATTAATATATTAATTAAGATATTATGAAAAAATCTGGATTTAAAAAGATTAATCCCAAAGCTGATGCATTAAAAATCGCTTCTATCTATGTATTAGTTAGCATAATATGGATTATAGTCTCAGACCAGATTCTGGCCATTACCACTAATGATACTAATTTTTTATTTATTATGAGCAGTGTAAAAGGAGTTATTTTTGTTATCCTCACCACCATATTGATTTATCTTTTAATTTACACCAATCTTTCTTCCATTAAAGAAAGTGATAATAGATTCTTAAAGGCCTTTAATTCAAGTCCAGTGGCCATAGCTTTAATTCATCTTAATGGGAAGATTATTGACGTTAATGATGAATATTTAACTTTAACTGGATATAAAAAAAAAGAATTATATGGTAAAACTACTACTGAATTAAATATCACCACTTCAAAAACAATAAAAGCACTTATCAAGGAATTTAAAGAAAAAGGTAGGATAAATGATTTTAAAATAGAGATTAATATCAAATCTGGTGAAAAGCGTATAGTGATGGCCACAAATGAAGCCATTACCATTGATGGTGAAAATTTCAACCTCAATTATCTCTATGATATTACCCACATGGAAGAAGTTAGAAAATTGTTAATTGAAAGTGAAGAAAAATATCGTGAGATATTTAATAATACTCGAGATATAATATCCCTGGTATCTTTATCTAAAGAAGGGTTACCTGATAAATTCCTGGATATTAATGAAGTTGGGATTAAAAAATTGGGTTATAGCAAAGAGGAACTATTAAAAATGAACCCAATTGAGATTATGGGTTCAGATGAAACGAAGGAATCATTAGAAGAAGCCTGGGAAAAACGACAAAAATATCAGTATGAATTAGAAGGATATAATATTACTAAGGATGGAAAACAATTCCCCGTGGAGATAAGCTCCCATATCTTTAAATTAAAAGGAGAACCTGTTATTCTAGCAGTCACTCGTGATATCACTCAGCGTAAAAAGTCGGAACAAGAGTTAAAATCATCTTTAAAAGAAAAAGAGGCCTTGCTCCGGGAAGTACATCACCGAGTCAATAATAATCTCCAGATTATAACAAGTCTACTTAATTTACAGTCATCTAAATTAGAAGACGGAAAATCAAGGGATATTTTAATGACTAGTCAAAGCCGAATTAAATCCATGGCCATGATACATGACAAGCTCTATAAATCTCAAGATTTGGACAGTATCAATATCAAAAATTACTTGAAAGAATATATTTCAGATATATTCTCTTTATATGAAGTGGATAGAAATATTATAAACTATCAAATGGATGTTGAGGATTTAAACCTAGGAATAGACACCGCCATTCCGTTGGGACTAGTTATAAACGAACTTTTAATCAATATTATTAAATACGCATTTCCAAAAGGGCAAAAAGGAAACATTAACATTGAATTCAATTTAAAGGATAATATTTACACTTTGATTATTTCAGATGATGGTGTGGGTCTTCCAGACAACATAAACCCTAATAATACTGAAACTTTGGGTCTTCAGATGGCCAATAGCCTTATAAGTCAACTTGAGGGGACCATGGAATTTTCAAAAGACAATGGAACCAAATTTAAAATCATTTTTAAAGAGTTAAAGTACAAAAAACGAATATAATATATTCCTTTTTTCTACTAAAAACAAATAAATATTTTTCTACACAAAACCAAACAAAATCTACTTAAAAAAAGAGATGATAATATGTCCCAGTTCAATTTAAATCAAAATAGCTGTAATAGTTGTGGAACATGTGTATCTAATTGCCCACTGGGCCATATTGAAATGAATAACCACCCTCAACCAATCCCTGAGACCATGTGTTCCAGCTGTGGTCACTGCGAATCAGGATGTCCTGAAGGGGCCATTAATTTATCTGGCCCGGAACTGGAACCTCCTATGTTGGATATTTCCTCAAAAATTTCCCCTGAGGATATAGGAAGTTACATGCGGAACCGTCGTTCAATTAGAAACTATAAAAAAAACAAAGTTCCGCGCAATATAATAGAAGAAGTTATGGATATTGTACGTTTCGCACCATCTGGAGTTAACCAACAGCCAGTTAACTGGGTTATCCTAGAAGACCCTGAAAAAGTTAAAAATTTAACTGGTTTATGTATTCAATGGATGGAAGAAATGGTTGAATCAGATTCGCCTCTAGCCAAAGCCCTGCCCATGGAATCATTAATCAAATTATGGAAAATAGGAATGGATCCAATTTTAAGAGGAGCACCACATATTTTCATTGCTACAGCTAAAGATAATCCTGGAAGTGCCATCACAGATGGAGTTATTGCATTAAGTCATCTGGATCTGGCATTGCCTTCCTTCGGTCTGGGATCATGTTGGGCTGGTTTTCTAAAGATGGCCTCTGATTATCCGCCGGTTAGAGAGTTTTTAGGTTTAAAAGAAGATGATTTATTTATTGGTGCTTTGATGGTGGGATATCCTCAATCTAAGTTTTTTAGAGTTCCTAAAAGAAATAAATTATCAGTGAAATATCTTTAAAAAAAAATTATATACTTTTTTTAATTTTGTTTTAAAAAATTTTAATTATAATTCAAATATTAAAATATTTATTCTTTCAGTTCTGGGCCGCGAGTACCTTCCTCACCAGTGTGATGGGTCTTGGCCCACCTTCTGTCCTTACGGGTAATCATATGTATGAAAGCTGCAAAGAATAAGGGAATCAGATAAAAACAATATGCCCAGTATTCAATGGCAGTTACAAATGATCCAATAATTCCCCTGCCCTCGTCACGATAGATTCCCAGTATAGCGCCTGGAAAGAAGGCAGCAGTAGAAAGTAAACCCATTGCTAGGGGAATATTTATGGTTATTATGTACATAAAGCCCAGATTTAAAATAGCCACCACATAACCCAACATTACAAATGCTATAAAAAGAAGGAAAACCAGATACTGAACAGAATCGATTTTCTTGTAAAGTGGTATTTTAGCTTCAATAATAGGGGCCAGATAAACAAAAAGAGTTTCAAGGTTTCCAGTGGCCCACCGAACACGTTGTCTAAAAAAAGGCTTCCATTCTGGAACTGCTTCCTGCCAAACTTCAGCTTCACCACAGTAACGTATTTTATGGCCTTTTAACATTAGTTTAATACTCATATTCAGATCTTCAGTTACTGCAAACCCATCCCATCCCTCAATTTCTTTCATCGCTTTTCTCGTGGTTATCTGACCATTACCACCTAAAAATCCATTTTTACCCAGAATATCCCTTGCTCTCAATATTACATTACCAAAAATGGCGAATTCAGCTTCTTGCATAGCAGTTAGTAGATTGAGATCTTTATTATACATTCTAACACGGGATTGGACCCCCACCACATTATCTTCATTGAGGTAAGGAATAATTTTTTTAAGAAAATCATTTGCCACTCTGGAATCAGCATCAAAAACAGCTATAGCCTCACCTTGGGCTATCTGAACTCCGTCATTTAGCACATATCCTTTACCTTTCCCTGAGCGTGGAGGCTTTCTGGTAATAATACGCAAAGATTCCACATCATCTTTAAGATATTCCAGTACTTTTCCAGTGTTATCAGAAGACCCGTCATTTATAACAATTATTTCAAAGTTTCGTTTTCCCTGATAATAGTAATCCATCTGAGACAGAGACCTCACACATCTTTCTATGGTATGTTCCTCATTATGGGCGGGGATGAGTATACTAACCATGGGAGGAATTTCAAATTCCTTGGGTTTTTCCTGGCTTTTAAAACTCAAAGCACCTAGAAATAAATTATAACAGGCAGGCACAAATAAGAAATATGCCAACCAAGTCATATCTCTTACTAAAAAGCCATAAGCTGCCAGGGATATGAAAATAGAACTAATGAAAAATACCCCTGTTTTTTCCATTTTTAATTCTTCCTGTTTGGTGCTTATAATGTCTCCCCATTTCTTCTGTTTTTGTATTTCTGATTTTTTCTTTTCCAGTGCCATTTCAATATTACTGTGAAGAGTATTTTTATTGAATGGTTTTATGATGTAACCATAGGGTGCTGTTTTTAATGCATCAACCATGGTTTTTTTATCAGAATGGGCTGTTAAAAATATGACGGGAATCCCCATGGCATGTATCTTCTCCGCGGTCTGAATACCATCCATATCTCCCTGAAGAACTATATCCATTAAAACTAGATCTGGCTTAAGCTTTTCAACCTCTTCAATTGCCTGGTAACCTGATGCTGCACTGGCAACCACTTCATAACCCATTCTTTCCAACTTTTCAGTGATATCCATGACTAGTATGAATTCATCTTCTACAATAATTATTTTAGCAGAAGATTTCGGGATTGTTGATTCTTCTAGTTTTTTATCTTCTTTTTCATGATGAGGGCGCTCCATAGCATCATGGGTCACGGTATCCATATCATTTTGATCAGCCTGATATTTTTTGAGGGCAGTTTCGATGGTTACTTCTAATAGGCGATTATCATAGGGTTTAACAATATAACCATAGGGGCTGCTTTTTTTAGCTTGTCTCAAAGTCTTATCATCACTATACGCTGTTAAGAAAACTACTGGTATTTCCAGAGTATTTATCTTCTCTGCAGCTTCAGTACCTAGCATTTCTCCTTGGAGTACTATATCCATTAAAACCAAATCTGGGCGTATTTCAGCTGCATACTTAATTGCATCTTCTCCAGAGGAGACTATTTTTAAAACATCATATCCCATTTCTTCCAGCTTGATTTGCAGGTCCATGGCCATGATATATTCATCTTCCACTACCAGTATTGACGCCTTTCCCATAGTTTACACCTATTAACTAATGTATTATAGTCTTAATTCAATTAGATAAATATTTTCGTAAAAAATTAAACATTGACATGATAATAGCTCTTAATAATAACAATTCCATTAAAAAAACAAAAGATTAAAAATGAACTAAATAAAGTTCCACTTAACAATATTTAACATTACTCTCCACATGCTCTCTATCTCAAGTCCTAATATGTTTTAAGAGTAATTTAATAATAGAAATAAAAATCTAAAAAACTATTTTAAAGGACTAATAATCCTGTGAATAATTAAGGGGGTTAAAAATGAAATATGGCGTAGTAAAACTGGAAAATAATGGAATATCCAGTTATAATTTAGGTACTTTTAAAAAAGAAGAGGAAATCATATTGTTTCCTATGAAAACTTTGCAGGTTGAGATAATGCGTTTAAAATATTATCTTGAAAAATCTAGTGAAATGGTGGAAAATGCAACCAAAAACAATGTGAAATATAAAAAAAATGAGATTAGTAAGGCCAAATATGAGCTAGAAAAAGCTTCAGCTACCATTGATTCTATTATGAAATTTGAAATGCAAACCTCCCTAGAAAATTTTAAATGGCCCGAAAAGAACCTTAAAAAGAAAAAAAGAATTTATAAACATAAAAGTGATGTTCCAGCCCTTGTTGGTATTTAATAAATAAAATTAATTATTTTAGAGGCTAAATATTATATTAAGAGACAAATATTATAGTACAAAATTAATTTACTTTAATAAAATAACAAAACAGTATTTGAATAATATAAATTATTAAAAACAATTAAAAAGGGATTATAATTGAAAAAAGTACAAATTAAACTAGAGGAAGGGGAAATATCATTTCATAAGCAGAGTGTATTTGAAAATGGCGATGAACTGGTTGTATTTTCTGAGGAAGAATTTATGAAGTTCTATCAAGAATTAAAAGAGTATATTGATAACGCATTATCTATTGCTGATGATTCACTAAAACAGAAATCAAAAAATATTCCATCAACAGATGCCCTTCGCATATATAACTGGATTAAAAAAATGGAAGATAATCTAGAAACCCTTGATAAAACGGATATTCAGAAAAATTTATGTTCATTTAAATAGATTTAATTACTACCTCCTTACAAAAATGAAAATCAAATAACCATTAATAATAACCATAATACATAAAATCAATCCATAATAAAGTTATTATTAATTAATTATAATCCGGAGTACATTTTATGAACATCGTTAATAATAAGTTAAAGAATTTTCTAGCAATTTTCCTGCGAGGTCTGTTTATGGGGACCGCAGATATCATGCCCGGTGTTTCAGGAGGAACCATAGCTCTGATAACAGGTATATATGAACGACTGATACATTCCATAAGTAAAATAAACTTTGAATTTGTAAAACCATTATTAAAAGGTAATTTCCAAGAATCAAAAACGATCTTAAAAAAAGAAGTTGACTTTGAGTTATTTATTCCTTTACTTTTAGGTATAGGGGTGGCCATACTC
The DNA here is from genome assembly GCA_030681145.1 of Methanobacteriaceae archaeon. Classification (GTDB taxonomy): domain Archaea; phylum Methanobacteriota; class Methanobacteria; order Methanobacteriales; family Methanobacteriaceae; genus JAUXXK01. The sequence goes on from JAUXXK010000219.1 coordinate 6,799, forward strand.
AGTATGTCCAGGTTAATGCAATTTTTGTTGACTAATTATATAACTTACACCTACGCCGTTTTTTCTGGGTTAATTCTAGCATCTGCCTACATAGTTTATACAGAAATAGATGGCTTTTCTGTGAAAAACTTCATCTTTGGAATAATAGGATTTGCTTTTGCTTTCATATTTGTAGGACTTAACCCTATCCAAGCCAATCACAGTTTATTAATTATCTTCTTTTCTGGTTTTGTAGCCATTTGTGCTATGATTCTCCCGGGAATATCCGGAGCATTTGTTTTACTGCTTTTAGGACAGTATGAGTACATGATTAATGCCCTTAATAAATTTTCCCTAAATGAAATAATAACATTCGTGGTAGGGGCTGGCCTGGGAATTCTATCATTTTCTAGGATACTTGATTATCTGCTTAAAAATCATGAGTCGATAACCATGTCTTTTCTGGTTGGCCTGATGTTAGGTACTCTGAGAATGCCTTATCAAAAGATTTCAATCGCAGATAATAGCGCCATTATTTTCTCCGTGCTTTTAGGAATCATTGCCTTTGGTATAGTAATGATAATGGAGAAAAAATTCAGATACATAGATTACTGATAAATTAGAAGGGATCTTAATCCTTCAATTTTTTTTTAGTTTTTTTTTAGATTTATGTAATAAATACTAATTTTAAGATGAGGATATACTTTTTAATGAGTAAATATTCTTAATTTAAGATGAGGATATACTTTTTAATGAGTAAATATTCCTAATATCTTTGACTTGAAAAGTTTGTATTACAAATACAAAAAAGCCAGCGCACAATTTTTATTAATCAGTATTAATATAATATCTACATTAAAATAATTAATGGGGGGGTTGAGAATTTTCAGGACTAAAGAAATATTAATAGTGTTTATTTTATTGATGCTTTTTTTGATGGGTAGCGTAGCTGCTACAGATGATACTCTAGCAACTGATTTAAATACTAATGCAGACTCACAACCATCAATTAGTGAAAATAATGATTCCCATAATACCAATACTGTAACTACAACAAATAAAACTGTAACTACTAATAAAACTACTAATTCTACTACTAGTACGGTAGTTAAAAAAACAGTTCCTAATAAATTAGATAGTGGATGCAATTCAGTTATAGTGCATGTTAAAAAAGGACATTATGTTTACGCCTATAGAAGGGACTCTTCATATGCAGCCAACCTTTATATAAAAAAGGTAATATGGTATGGTAAAGAAGTAGTTAAAGAATATAAAAAAACTAACGGATATTTTTTCCACACCATAGTAGTGAAAAATGGGTGGTTTGTTGGAACTGGTGGCCCGGATGTTGTTTATTTAAATAAGTACCTAGAAAAACTAGCTGGACGTATGGTCTCTAGAGGACGTATAACTAAAGCTTCTATGAATAGTGCCTACAGAACTTTAAGAAAATTAGGAATGGGACATTTTATTATTAAGTCTCCAAGTGGTTATGTTGGTATGGCCGTATATAATAGAGGTTCTAAGGTTAGAATATTTAAAATGAAAGATGGTGAATATATCAGTTTACCTAACAGCCCTAGACACTACCGAAGAGGTAAGTTCGCCAGTATGAAATCTAACCCGGTATCTGCAGCAATACATATTGCTGGTACTGATAGATGGGGAGTTAACAGACGTAACATACTTACATATGAGGTTAAAAATATTAATTACACCAGTAGAGTAAGGATATGGGCAACTTATGACAATGGAAAACTACTTGGACGCAGAAGTAGGGGAAGACCTGACAATATAATTTTCAGGGGACGTAAAATCTCCGCTAAAAGCATACCTACGATTTCTCGTAAAAAATTCATTGGAGAAGTTATCCTAAGGAATAGAACTTCTGTTGCAGGCCGGAGCGTTATAGCAGTTCCAGTCTAAATTTTTTTCTTTTTTTATATATTGATTACTCTTTAATAAATGATTCTAAACGTTTTATGGCACTAATTTTATTCTTATTATCCAGTTTAGACGAATCCAAAGCTTCCTTAAGAGTATTTATGGAATGATCATATACCGCTCTATCCACAGGATAAGGAAACCCATCTTTACCACCATGAGTAAAACTGTATTTAACAGGGTCTTGCCAGCTGGCCGGTTCTCCAAAAACAAGATCAGATATGAGTGCCAGTGCTCTGATTTTCTTAGGACCCATCCCTTGTAATAAAATTAGTTCCTGATAATTATCCGGTTGTATTTCCCAGGCTGATTTTAAGACATCAAATTCTCTATCTGAAAGATCCATATCCAGAACAGGGTGATGGCTTGGCATGTTCAGATTATTCCCAGAAGAAAAATCAGTTAGCAATGTTTGAGCACCATTTTTACTTTTAAAGTATTTTTTAAGGTGATCTGGATTATCACAAATTAAATCTACACTAATATCTCTGGCCTTCTCACTTTCCAGTGATGCCATATTAAGTGATTCATCTTCTTTCAAATCACAAGAAATGGCTGCATGGGGTTCTTTCAGGTAATCATCAACTAATTCACCCAGCCAGTGATATCGGCGGGCATATTTATTAAATGTATTCATTCCCTGTTGAACCACAGCCCAGTTACCCTTTTCATTAATAAAAAAGTTGTGCTGATAAAGCTGATAACCATCTTGTATACATGAATTATCAATTTTAGCAGATAATTTACTGGAATTAATCATTTTATCTATTTTATTAGTGCTTATGGAAAGTAAATCGGCGGAATCTGCTATTTCATCAGGTGTTTTGCGAGAAGCTTTACCTTTACCCCCTGCAACCATGAAACCATGTTTTTCAGGTTTTAGTGCTATTTTAAGGGCTCCACAAGTAGTTGTGGTTGTACCAGAAGAATGCCAGTCAAAACCCAGCACACATGAGAATGCCTGGAACCAAAATGGATTTGATAAACGCCTTAAGAGTTCATCACTTCCGTACTCATCCAGGATAACCTCACTTATGCCTCCAGCAAGTTTTATCATTCTACTAAAAAGCCATTGAGGAGGGTGGCCTCCGTGAAGGGGTAAGTTGGCAACTCCTTTTCTTTTCATAATAATAGTATATGTTAAGATTATTTAAAGAATTTTTGTTGAAAAAAAGTAAATGAAATCAATAAAAAAATGAATAATAAAAAAAATAATTTAAGATTAAATAATATCCATTTAACTTACAGTTATACTTCAAAAATTAATTTATATTAAAACTTAAAGACAAATAAACAGTGATCTGCACCAGTAGCAATAGTATGTTTTCTTTCAATTTTTCCTTCTAGATTAGTCCATTCGAAACTTCTTTTGATAACTGAATGACAGTTAATACAGAAAATAGGATTTTTTTCTGCATCTTCTTTCCAGGGACAGTTATCAAATTCAAAATCAATATCAGATTCTTTAGGTTTCATTGCATTTCGAACACCAAAATCATTAAAAATATCAGATAACCATGGTAAGTAGGCCTCTAAAATTTCCCCACCATCTGACTCATCATCAATTCCAGCTGATTTAATGGTAGATTCATAGGATGGTTTATAGTCATCTTCTAAACGATCACCAAATATATTAAAAAGCATATCTCTCATTTCAATTTCACTCGGAGTAGAACCACTAGGTAAAGTCTGAGAAATAAACTCATTAAAATCAGCTGCAACTTGTTGTTTGATTATTTCTGTCTCTTTTTTAGCTGTTTGATGTTTATAAAGAGCCAT
>JAUXXK010000407.1 GCA_030681145.1 Methanobacteriaceae archaeon
TTTATGTTCAGTTATATCAATCAATGAGATCAATACTTCGTTAGAAGTTTTAAAAAAACTAAATGTGGCAAAGAAATCTTTTACCTCATCATTTTTATTAATTAATTGAAATTCATAATTTTTAAAGTTCTCTATATTGTTTTCAAGGTTTAATTGATAATCTTCAAGTTTAGGATGATCCTTTTTAGCCATTAAGTTTTTCAAATTATAATTATTATCTAAAATATTTTTTATATCAAAGATCTGCTGGAACTTTGTATTAGCCAGTAATATTTGCATTTTAGAATCTACTAAAATCATTGCGGTTCCTGTGTTTTCAAAAATAGTTTTATAACCTTCTCGGCTTTTTTTAAGTTCCTGGTTGGATTCATCTAAGGATTGGAGCATCATATTAATGGATTTGGCTTGTTCAGCTAGTTCATCGTCTCCAAGTATCGGTACCCTCCCAGATAAATCATTGCTGCGGCCAATCCTTAAAACACTTGAAGTAATTTTATCTAACCTGCGAAGTAGATTTCTGTCCAAGTAATAATAAACAAAAAAAGATGCAACTAATCCTGATATCAATATTGATAATGCTAAAAATAGTATGGTTTTTTGGGAATTCTTATAAATAGTTCGTGGCATTTCTATTTTAACTAAAAGTGAAGGTTCACCAGAAGTCCCATTCAATGTAGTATAACCAGTTATAATATCATTTGAAGTATTTAACCCGACATTAGTCTGATTATGATGATTTAACAATTCAAGATTATCTGAAGAATTAATAGGAGTTATATATATCTTGGATTCTTGAGGTAAACTGTCTAAAGTGTATGTATCCAAATAGCGACCCATGATCATATATCCTGGAGATGGTCCCTTTCCATCACTTTTCAATACTGGTTTAGACGCTATCATTAATGGCCTTTCATTTATATAAATAAATCCCGAACTTTCTTTACTGTCTTTTTGATTGAGAACATCTATATAATTTTTTGTGACATTTTTAAGATTATGATACATGGGTATTTCCTTTTTTGTTCTAAGATCAACAGCCTTAGAAAATATAATATCTCCTGATTTATTAGTAAAAATTATAAAATTTATATTAAGTCTAGAAAAAGTCTCGTCTATTAAACTTCGATTTTTAAAATTACTGTTATTTGTTTTAACGAAATTATATGCGGCATCATATTGCGACCAATCATTTGCTGTATTGTTCAAAGCATTGAGATCATTTTCTAAGGAATTCATAGAGTTTTTAATTACCATATTAGCATATTGATTCTCTGTATCTGAGGCACTATTCATGAAAAATATTTCAGAAATAACGAAAAAACTTAAAATAAGGGAAAGCAATATTACAGCCATTATTGTAAGGGTTTTTCCTCTTAATTTAATTTTAACTTCCCCCATATTGATAAATCATGATTTTTTTAAAAACAAGTTTATATTTATTAGATTTACTGATTAATTGAATATTCGTTTATTAAATATAATAGATATATTTAAATAATTAAACTTTTCCTTTTTTAAGTTAGTTCTATTGTTTAAATGATTATTTAAAAGATAGATTTATGGCTGATTAATGCTTGTTACCTATATTTTTTATTAAATCCTTTAAAATGAACTTAAAAAATAGAATTTCATTAAAATTAAAGACTTTCATCCTTTTAAAATAAAAAATAACATATCATCACTAAAAACATAGTTAATAATATAGCGCAGGCATTATTCATTTCGGGAGAATAAATAGTGGCATA